>ONCR01000032.1 GCA_900316345.1 uncultured Eubacteriales bacterium
CTGCTGTTTGAAGAAGCGTAGAAATCCGTATCCTTAACGCCGACAACAACATCAGCGGTATTGCATATAACAGAAGCTACGCCGAGACAGGGCCCTGCTATAACCGAAATCTGAGGAACCACGCCGGAAACCGAAAACGCTGTATTAAGAAGCTCGCTGTAGGCTGAAAAAGCCTTAAAGCCTTCATTCAAATCAACGCCTTCAGAGGAATAAATGCCGAAAATCGGCGAGCCTGTTTTTATGGCAAGCTTATAAAGCTTTATAAGTTTTTCACACTCCACAACGCTGAAGGGGCTTGAATTTTGGCAAAAGGCGTAAGCGTTAAGGCCGTTAACCTCACCGTAAGCCGTTGCAGAAAGCGCCTTTCCCCCGTTTTCGCTGAGCGGAAATAGCTCTGTATAAGCTGAATTGTCAAACAGTATGTCAAAGAGCTTTTTTGAATCATTCATATTATCACCTTTAAAAATTCCGAATTTAACTATTTTAGATTTTAACACCAAACCCTTGCAATATCAATATATTTTTTATTAACACATTATTAATCTATTACATAATTATTAAAATATTTGTTTAACAATTGACTTTAAACTGAACTTATTTTAGAATCACATAAAGGGAGGCGGATTTAATGGATAACAACAAAATGCTTCTAATTGTTAATCCGGTTTCGGGAAAAAGCAAGGCAAGAGCGCTTACTCCGAGAATAATTAACGAATTTGAAAATGCGGGCTACGAAGTAACAACCGTTTTTACCCTTAAGGAAAAAAACGCTTATCAGCTTGTAACAGAGCGAGGAAGCAACGCTGATATAATAGTGTGTATCGGAGGCGACGGAACGCTTAAGGAAACCGTAGGCGGAGTTATAGATACAAAAATTAACAAGCCTATCGGGTATATCCCCATGGGTTCAACTAACGATTTTGCGCGTTCGCTCGGCATACCGCGAGGCAATCCGATGGCGGCGGCTAAAAGCATTATAGAAGGAAATCCATACCCTGTTGATATAGGCAAATTTGAAGATGAAATATTTATATACGTAGCGGCATTCGGAAATTTTACGGCTATTTCATACAATACTAACCAAAAGCTTAAAAACGCTCTCGGCCATTCGGCATATTATATTCCCGCGGTTAAGGATTTTTTCAAAATGAAGCCTTACCACGCAAAGGTTATTGCAGACGGAGAGGTTTTTGAAGGAGATTACTTCTACGGCGCAAGCTCAAATTCATACAGCATCGGAGGTATGCCCGTGCTTTACAAAATCGGCGTTAAGTTTGACGACGGCATGCACGAGCTTATTCTTATTAAGATGTTCAAAAACCCGAAAGAGATGAAACAGATTATAAGCGCAATGCTGAAAAAGGACGCGCGCAATAACGATATGATTATTTACCGTCAGGCAAAGGAAATTAAATTCATTTTTGAAAAGCCCACGCCATTTACTCTTGACGGCGAATACGGCGGCGACAAGCTTGTTGCAAACGCTTCAACGCTCAAACACGCGGTAAACATAATCCTTAAAGAGGACTTCAACTTACATAGCAAATAATAAAAAGGCTTACGCAGTAAGCCTTTTTTTATTCCTTATGACCGGCGGAGCGGAGAAGCTTTTTAACCTCCTGCTCCGAAAGCTCGCGGTATTTACCCTGGCCGAGCATACCGAGCTTAAGCGAGCCGATTGCGGTTCTTTTAAGCCTTGCAACCTCAAGCCCCTGGGATTCGCACATTCTTCTTATTTCGCGGTTTCTTCCCTCGTGTATGATGAATTCAAGAACAACTCTTCCCTCCTCCTGCGTAAGGACGGTAACCTCGGCAGGGGCGGTCTTTTTACCGTCAAGCTCAATCCCCGTTCTGAGGTTATTAAGGATTTCATCATTTACGCCGGGGCGTACAGTAACGCGGTAAACCTTTGAATATTCGTGTGAAGGATGAGTCATACAGTTAGTAAAAACGCCGTCATTCGTTAGAATAAGCAGGCCTTCGCTGTCGCGGTCAAGCCTTCCTACGGGATAAACCCTTTCCTTAACGTCGGGGATTAAATCCATAACGGTTTTCGGAAACGGTGGTAACATAGCCGCGCGGCTTATGAAGCATAATATAAACCATTTTACGCTTTTTAACAAAGGTTATTTTTTCGCCTCTTACAGTTACCAAATCCTTATATGGATTGATTTTATCGCCGAGCTGCGCAGGGTGGCCGTTAACCTTAACCTTGCCCTGAGCAATCAGCTCCTCGCTCTTTCTTCGCGAAGCTATGCCCTGCTCAGCCATAAATTTTTGAAGCCTTACGTTATTTTTATCCGCCATAGTTTAAATCCTCGTCTGCGGTTATATAAACCGTTTTAACATAATTATTATCAATATACAGCTCGGCTTTTCCTATTACATCCCCCGCTTTAACGGGCGCATAAATAAAAGGATAGTAATAAAGCCGATAATCTAACTTGCCGACGTGCTTAACGTTATAAAAAAAGCTGCATTTAAGCTTTTCGTTGCTTGCACCGACGGCGTTAACGTCAACAAAAACAGTATTTCTTGATGAATTATACTTCATTTTTGCCGCTTTTACAAGCTTTAAATGGTCGTTCCAATCATCGGGAGCATTTAGGGTTACAATTATAATTTTTGAAGCGGAATAATTATATCCGCTGACAAGACACCTTCCCGATTTTTCAGTATAGCCGGTTTTAAGACCTACAAAATGCTTCGATTTTAAAAGAAGCTTGTTATGATTATAAAGCGTTTTACTAATGCCGTTAACCGAAATAGTATCTGTTTTACGCGAAACAATATCAGCTAACGCCTTGTTTTTAAATGCAGCCGATTATCTTTGCTTTTTTATTCATTCTATTACAAAAGGCGTCAACGCTGCCGTCAAGAAAAAAAGCAATGGCGTTAGCGGCGTCGTTCCCCGATTCAAGCATTGCGCCCTTAACCAAATCGCGCAGTAAGAGCTTATCGCCTGCTTTAAGATAAAGCGAAGTTCCGTCTGCGTTTTTAAGCATTTCCCCGCTTACGGTTACAACATCGTCAAGCCTTTTGCTTTCGCACGCAAGAAGGCAGGTCATAATTTTTGTTGTAGAGGCCATAGAATGCCTTAAATCGGAGTTCTTTTCAAACAGAACACGGTTGGTTACATAATCAATAACAACGCAGCATTCGGCGCTTATATTCTCCGCATTCAGCGCGTTCACCTTAACAGGAAACAGAAGTATAAATACGGTTAAAAAATATAAAAATCTTTTAAACAAAATAATCACCCACACAATAATATGCAGGTGATTAAATTAATAACAGTATTATTCAGCTTCCTCGCTGCCCTTATCTTCGGACTTTGCGGTAACAAGCTCGGTAAGCTTATCAACAAGCTCGGGAATCATAGCGATTGCACGGTCAGCAGATGAAGTGTAATTATTAATCTGCATCATTCTGCACTTACCGTCTTCAATAACGATGAAAGCCACGGGAGTAATGGAAATACCGCCGCCGCCTGCGCCGCCGAAGAGCTCGCTGCCCTGCTTTGAAGGAAGGTCAGTTCCGCCCGAAGTAAAGCCGTACTGAACCTTAGATACGGGAATAAGCGTTGTTTTACCGGTAACCATCGGTTCGCCGATGATGGTAGAAACGTCAACCATTTCCTTCATCTTTTGAAGTGTGCTTTCCATTATTCTGTTAACCGGAGTTTCTTTCATATCAACCTCTCCTTTATTTAAATTTAAATTATTACCTGTTCTTAATAAAGTTTACAAGGAAAACCTTTCCTGCTTTTAATCCGACCTTAACTAATAAGCCAACGCTTATGCTTCCTATGAACTGGAGCTCATATTCGCTTCTCGGAGCTATAAAATCGGGAATAATAAGGTCGTCGTAATTATCAACTTTCATCTGGTTAAGTATTAAACCCTTTAAAGGATAATACCATCCGCAGATTGAGCCGTATTTTTCGCCGATAGTGGCCGCGTCACCGCCGCCGATTATCATTTTAACATATAATGAGTAAATATGCAAACCTTTAATTAAAGTTGTAATTGCGGTATTTACCGTTTGAAGCAAATTTGAAATAAGAAGCATAATTCCGACTACGCCGTCTTCCTTAATAATTTTCTGAATAGGATTAAGCTTTTCGGGTTTTTCGGCCTTTTTCCCGGCTTTTTTTTCAGCTTCAATTTCGGGATTTGTTTCGGGCGTTTCAACGGTTACGGGATTTTCCGCTTTAAAATCGGCCGCTTCCGCAGGTTGCTCATCAATTATAATAGTTTTATCATTGTCAGCTTCCTGAGCAGCCTCTTCAACAGCAGCATCGGTAAGGGGCTCTTCATTTTTCTTTTTGCCCTTCTTTTTTTCCTTGCTTTTTTCAGCCGCTTCCCTTCCGGCTATATCGGGAGCGACAAGGAAGGAAAGAAGCTTTGTAAGCTCAATATCCCTTTCAATGAACAAAACTTTGATTTTTGTAGTCCATCCATTGTCAAAGATAATTGTAAATTCAGCAGAGATTGAAAGTATTAAAGCGAATATAACTACCAAAACTGCAAGAATAATTAAAAATACTTTCATTTAGTCGTCATCACCCTCCTCTGAATTATCTGATTCATTTAATATCGGAGCTTCCTTTTCGTTATCAAAAAGCGAGGTTTGGCTGTCATCGTTGAGTTTATCAATTTCCTCTGTTTTAGGAAGATCGGGTAAATCGTCAAGCGAATTAAGCGAAAAGCACCTCAGAAAACGGTCGGTTGTTCCGTAAATTAACGGTCTTCCCGGAAGGTCAAGCCTTCCCTTTTCTTCTATCAAGCCCTTTTGAACAAGCGAGGCTATCGGCCCTGAGCAATCAACGCCCCTTACCTGTTCAATAAAAGCTCGGGTAACGGTTTTATTATACGCCACAATGGCAAGAACTTCAAACGCTGCGTTTGAAAGCGGAGTATTCTTTTTAATTTCAAGAAGCTTTCTTACCTCTTCGCTGTGGGCTTCCCTTGTACAGAGCTGATATTTATTATCAACCCTTATCAGCATTAGCCCCGAATCACGTTCATCGTACAGCGCGGATAAGTGGCCGAGCATTTTAGTTACTGTTTCTATATCAACATCAAGAACCTCGGCAAGCTTTGCGGCTTCAACAGGGTCTCCCGCGGCGAAAAGCATTGCTTCAAGCTTTGATATAATGTTATCGGTTTTATTCACTGATATTTACCTCGTCATATATTTCGGCATTTTCAGCCTCATTAACCATCTGAACCTCGGGATTTTTCATATCCCCTTCAATGGTAATTCGCTTTGTTTTAGCAAGCTCAAGAACCGCAAGAAAGGTTGCAACCAAGTCGCTTTTTGATTGCGCTCCCTCAAAGAGCTTCAAAAAGCTAACCTTTTTGCCGCTCCAAAGCTTACGCATAACCGTTCTAACCTTAACGGCAACGTTAACAAAACGCTTTGCCACAATCGCCTTAAAGCTGTCAATCGGCGGAGGAAGCCTTCTCATTGCTTTACCCGCAACGTTAATATAGGCGTTTAAAAGCTCCTCGCCCTCATGAAAGCGTTCATAATCATAATTAACCCAGCCGCCTTCGGGCTCTCTTACATATCTTCCGAAGCCCTCCGTCTGTTTTGAAAGCTTTTCAGCCATCAGCTTACAATCGCGGTATTCAATAAGCTCGCCGGTAAGCTCGCGTTTCAGCTTTTCAGCTTCCTCATGCTTTGGAAGAAGCGAAACCGTTTTTATGTAAATCAGCCTTGCCGCCATTTCAAGAAAATCGCCGGCAACGTCAAAGTCGGCCTCTTCCATCTGGCGAACATAATCAAGGTACTGATTAACAAGCTCAACAATCGGAATATCGTTAATATTCAGTTTATGCTTGCTTATAAGGTGAAGCAAAAGGTCCATAGGGCCTTCAAACACCTCAAGCTTATAGGTTAAACCTTCCATTATAAAATTGCTCCGAAAATTAATCTTGGAATAAATGAAATAACAAACATAAGTTTATCGGATAAGAAAATGATTGCTTTATCAAGAAAACCTGTAAAGAGAAGAACTATCAAGCCTATCATTATATATCTTTCATACTGCATATATTTAATATACTGCTTATACGGAAGAACAGCCGCAAGAACCTTTGAGCCGTCAAGCGGAGGTATGGGAAGCAGATTGAATACCGCAAGAGCAACGTTAATCTCAGCAGCTAATAAGAAAAACATTACTACATAAATACTTGCATTGCTCAATGGAAGTACAGTTCTTAAAAGATAAGCAATGAACGTAAATATAAACGCAAGAACAATATTTGCACCAGGGCCTGCAAGCGCCGTTAAAGCCATATCCCTTTTAGGGTTCTTCAGTTTGCGCATATTGATTTCAACCGGCTGAGCATAGCCGATGCCAAAAAGGAATATCATTATGGTTCCTATAGGATTAAGGTGTGCTATAGGGTTAAAGGTAAGCCTTCCCTGACGCTTTGCTGTATCGTCGCCGAGCTTATAAGCCGCCCAGCCGTGAGCAAACTCGTGAAACGGCAGACAGCAAAAAACGACAAATGCCCTTGACAGTATAACTATAACTGCCTCTAGGTACTGCCCGCCTCTCATTAAATTGAAAATAGAAAGCATTAAACTACTCCTTTACTGCTTTTACCATTCTGTCGTTTCCGTAAAGGTCTTTAAAAACCTTAACTGTTTTGAAATTTGACAGAATGCTTTTAATTTCTTCGCCCTGTTCATTACCTATTTCAAGAAGAAGAATTCCGCCTTTTTTTAGCGTAGGAAACCATTTGTTATTAATTATGCGGTAAAAATCAAGGCCATCCTCGCCGCCGTCAAGCGCCATTCGGGGCTCAAAGCTTACCTCTTTTTGAAGCGCGCTTATTTCACCGCTTTTAATATAAGGCGGATTTGAAATAATTAAATCAGCTTCTTCAATATCAATGACGTTGTTTATATCATCGTTGATAATAATTGCATTATCTACGTCCGTTGCATTTTTGGTTAAATACTTAAAAGCGTCTTTGCTTTTTTCAATGCAATAAACCTTTGAGCTTTTAATCTTTTTTGCAATACTTAAACCGATACAACCGCTGCCTGAGCACAAATCCAAAACTACGGGTGAATTATAAGCCTTCAGTTTCTTAACAGCTAAATCAACGAGTTCCTCCGTTTCGGGGCGAGGAATAAGAACTCCTTCGCCGACAAAGAATTCACTTTCAAAAAAATCCCATTTACCGATTACGTATTGAAGCGGTTCGCCTTCCTTAACGCGCCAAAGCATTTTAGCAAGGCGTGAAATAACGATAAAATCCTCTTTATGGGAAGAATACTCGCTGTTTTTTATTCCCGCAACACTACAGGCAAGGCAAAGGGCCTTGAAATCGGCTTCGTCAATATTATTCGCTTCTAAAAACTGAACAGCATAGCTGTAAGCCTGTTTTAAATTCATTACTTAATTCTGTCATCCTCCGGATTATCGGTGATTACCGCCTTAAGCGAAGCAATGCCAACCTCAATTATATCGTCCTCAGGCTCCTTGGTAGTAATTCTCTGCATCCATAAACCGGGGGCGGAGAGAATCTTTACAAGAACGTTATTATGCTTTCCCGCATACCTGATAAATTCGTAGCCTATTCCCATAATAATCGGAACCATAGGAAGCTTAATAAGAGTCCATAAAACAGTGTTTGACTTAAGCTCCGGAGGGATAAAATACGAAAATACCGTAATAACAATTATGCTTAAAATAAGCATTGCAAACATAAACGAGGTTCCGCATCTCGGATGAAAGCGTGAGCAGTTCTTAACGTTTTCAACCGTTAAATCAAGCCCCTTCTCATAGCAGCATATTGATTTATGCTCCGCGCCGTGATATTTGAAAACTCTTTTAATATCCTTCATCTGCGAAACGAGAAGCATATATAAAACAAAAATAATGATTTTAATAACGCCTTCAAAGGTTCCCTGAAGCGGCGTCAAAGAGCCGTCGGCAAGAGAGTTAATCCCCTTAAAAGCAAGGACCGGAAGATAGAAAAAAATCAGAAATGCAAGCGCAAAGCCGAGAATTGAGCCGATAGCCATTACAAAGCTCATAAGCTTATCGTCGAATTTGTCATTTAACTTTTTTTCAAAATCCGAAAGTTCATCATCTTCAAACTCTTCCATTCCCGAGGCCTCAGCCGAATACATAAGAAGCTTATAGCCGTTAATCATGCTTTCAATAAAAGCCGTAACACCCCTGATAATCGGGATATTAAAAAATTTGTTTTTAGTTCTCAGCGGTGTAAAATCGTGATATTTAGTTATGATTTCGCCGTCGGTAATATGGCGAACCGCGGTTGCCATTCCCTTCGGCCCCTGCATCATTACGCCCTCAATAAGCGCCTGGCCGCCTACCGAGGTTATATGTTGGTTTTTAGGCATATATAATTAACCTTTCTGTTCGGTATATATCTCCTGAACGGGAAGAAGAATCGTTACAAGCGTTCCCTTACCCTCCACGCTGTCAATATCAAGCGTTCCGTGGTGAAGGTTTACAATCTCATTTGTAACGGCAAGCCCGATTCCCGAGCCTTTAACGCTCACGTTGGCTTTATAAAACTTATCTTTAACGTGAGGCAAATCCTCCGCCGAAATTCCGCAGCCCTGGTCGGCTATGGATATTTTAACAAACTGCTCTTCGTCTTTTTTCACGAATTCAGCTTTTACAAAAATATTTGAGCCGGTTCTTGAATACTTAAGCGCATTATCAAGAATGTTCATAAATACCTGCTTAAGCCTGTTAGGGTCCGCATTGGCAACGGAAGCAATGTCGGGGATGTTAACCTTTACCTTATAGCCTTCCCTTATAGCGCGTTCCGTAAAAGTAAAAAGGGTTTCCTCAAGCTCCGCAAGAATATCGGTTTTTGTAAGCCTTAACGTCATTCGTCCGCTTTGAAGCCTTGAGAAATCCAAAAGCTCCTCTACAAAGCCCTCAAGCCTTCCGGCTTCGCTGACAATTACCTGAAGTCCTCTCTGGGTAAGCTCGTCAATATTATCCTGATTACCGTAGGTAAGCGTTTCGCCCCAGCCTTTAATCGAAGTAAGCGGGGTTCTCAGCTCGTGAGAAATTGTTGAGATGAAATCGTTTTTCATCTTATCAGCTGTTGCAATTTCGGAAGCCATAGCGTTAATACTGTCAGACAAATCGCCGATTTCATCGTTATACTGCTTTTCAATTCTTACGTCAAGATTTCCCTGAGCAATAAGCTTGGTAGCGTCGTTAATTTCCTTAACGGGGGTTATGATTGACCTGATAAAAAATCTGTTTGAGAAGATGATTATTCCCATAATCAGCACTAATGCAAGGCCGATTATAAACCAGATAGTTCTTATTTGATTATCAAGCTGCGAAATATCAGTCATAACCCTTATCGCGCCGATATGCGCGCCGTTTTTATCGGTTATAGCCCTTGAAAACGCCATTATTTTTTCGCCGTTATCAATCTTGCCGACAAATTCGCCCGTTCCGCTTTCGGAAGCAAGAGCTTCGTTATAATCAGGCATATTCTGTTTTTCAACCGCAAAGCCGCTTGAAGAGGAAATAACGTTGCCGTCGTTATCAATAACCCAAAGGGTTGTTCTGTCCTTCCCCGAATATGAGCTTATAAAATCAGAGGCAGAGCTTTCAAGAGAATAGCCCTCGTCAAGATTATTTCTGAAATAACTGACGGAATTTTGAGAAGCGCCTGAATTAACAATATTTTTTACGGTGTTATAATAATAATTTTTAATACCGAAGCAGCTTACTAAAAAGACAAGAATGAACAGAAACGTTATAACTCCGATAATATTAATCAGCCAGCGCTTTGTTATGCCTTCGATTTTATAACCCTTAAGCCCGATTACAGCTTCCTTTAAGGATTCGCGGCGCGGCTTTTCGCTGTTTTCGCGTGCCTTGCCTTTAATCGAATTAAACATATGCTTTTGTTTTCCTTAAATTATTGCTGATTTGTAATCCACTTATAGCCGAGGCCCCAGATTGTTGTTAATCTTGTAGGGCTTGACGGATTATCCTCAATTTTCATACGAAGGCGCCTTATATTAACGTCAACAATTTTTTCGTCACCGAAATAATTGTCGCCCCAAACCTGCTTCAGAATATCGGTTCTTGAAAGCGCAGCATTCGGGTTTTTGAAAAAGTATTCAATAATTTGAAATTCAACCTGAGTAAGTTCGATAATCGCGCCTGATTTAGTTAAAGTTCTGTTTCTCAAATTAAGCTCAAATTCATCAAGAACAATGCTGTCGCCCGCAACCTCGTTTTTCCTGATACCCCTTGTCATTTCTACCCGGCGGTAAACGGCGTCAACTCTTGCCATAAGCTCGCTTGGAGAAAAGGGCTTGGTTACGTAATCGTCCGCTCCGAAAAGAAGGCCGGTTACCTTATCCATTTCCTGGGTTTTGGCGCTAAGCATAATAATTCCTAAATCCGAGGAAGCCTTTCTTAATTCCTTACATACAGCAAGGCCGTCAACTTCAGGCATCATAATATCGAGGATTGCAACGTCAAATCCGCTTTCATCCTCCCTGAATTTTTGAAGAGCAACAGCGCCGTTTTCGGCCTGCTCAACATTGTATCCGCTTCTGGTAAGATTAATAACGATGAATTCGCGAATGCTTTCTTCATCCTCTGCAACGAGAACCTTTTTCATATTACTCTCCATCTCCGTTCTGATTTATTGGTTTTAGGTTTTGCTTAATTTCGTCATCGGTAAAGCTTACCTCGCTGTCATCTCCTTTTTGAGCAAGGTAATAATAGCCGGATGCTTCCGATACAATTTGATATTTTTTATGCTCGTTTTCCTTATAGGTAGCCTTCAGAACAGGCTTTATTTTAAGAATTACCTTTTTAGACTGCCTGTTTTCAATTGACATTTCCCTGTCCTTTGAAGAATACTTAACCGAAAGGTAAGGAAGAACCTCATTAGGAAGAACGAAAACATATTTATCGTTTTCAACAAACAGCGCATATGAGTTATGAACAAGCACCGTATGTCTGTAATCCGTAAACTTAACAGCAAAGACTTTATCGGGAAGCGACCTTAAGGAATAATCAATCGGTATTTCAAGAAGGCCGTCGCCGTCAATATCCATGCAGACAAGCCGCGCTTCGCGCGAGGTTTCCTCGGTACGCATTGATGAATAGCTGTAAAACGGCGAAACGATTGATTCATAGTCCTCATCCCAGACAAGAAGCTCCGTAATCATAAGAGCGCCGTCAGACGTAATCGCGTCAACGTAAACCTGAGTTTTACCGTCAACGGTATCCTCGTTAATAGAAGAAAAGGTAGCAATTCTTGAATCAAGCTTAGTTTCGCCGAGGAGCTCAAAGCTTCCGCTGTTCAGCGAATATAATTCCGCTCTCGGCGATTTACTGCTGCCCGTGTTTGTATTAAGCAAAAGAAGCTCGTTATTCTTATCGCCGTACATATCGGCACAGTAATATTCGCTTACGTTTTTAGTTTCATCAAACGCCTTAAGCGTAGGCTTGGCGGATTTAAGGTTTAAAGTGTAAACCACAAGCTCATGATTCATCGAATTACTGATAGCGTCCCAGCAAACGATAACCTGAGGAAGCGCGTCGTTATTGAGCTTAACAAAATCAAGCGAATAGACGTCCTTACCTGCGCCTGTAACGCTGCAGGCTACGTCCCATTTAGAATCGTTTTTGGTAATAACAGCAAGGCATATTGAGCCGAGGTTATCAGAGGGTTCATAAAAAACGAAAGCCTCCTCTGTTCCGTCGGAATCAAAATCGTAGAAATTATATGAACTTATATACCTTCCGTTATCGGGAGTTTTCAGTGTGTATCCGTTTGAAACGTATCTGTCAAGCGCTTCCTTAACGTCTGCATTATCGCCGAAGGGCGAAAGCGGCGAAATTAAATCGTCAATGGACGAGGAAATTCTGAAATTACACCCGGAAAGTAAAACGGATATAAGAAATATGCAGATAAAAGCTTTAAAATATTTCATATTAAACTTCCAAGTAACATAGTTGTAACATATTATAACAGATTTATCTTATAAAATAAATACTAAAACAGAAAAAAATTACAAATTAATTAAGATTTTTTACAATTAAATCAAAAAAAGAAGGCTGTACGTTAAAGTACAGCCTTTTGATTACAAAAATATTAATCACCGAATACATTCATTTCGGGATCACCTGAGGCGTTGCCTGTGATATCATAAACATCGTCATCAATACGGTCGCCCGAATCAGTAAAGATATTATGATTAATATCAAGTTTTTTTACTACAAGTACAGGCTCTTCATAATACTTACTCATAGCAATCCCCCCTATAACTAATACATACATACTATACCAAATTGAAACAAGAAAATCAAGAGGTAATTGTGCAAAATTAATAATTTATTCAATTTTGTTGAATTATTGATGGTTTTAAGCTGTTTATTGTTAAAAATGTACAAGATGTTGTATATTTTTTATTAACAAAGTTAATAATTTATTCTTAAATATGGCAAAAATCAGACTATGGTTCCCCCGCCGATTACATAGTCGCCGTCATAAAGAACAACTGCCTGTCCCGAAGTCAAAGCGCGAACCGGATTATCAAACTCAACGCGCACCTTATCACCTATGCAATAAGCAACACAGTCAACCTCTTTCATATTATATCTTGTTTTGGCCTTACAGCGGATTTTGCCGTCGGGCTTTTCGTAAATCCAGTTAAAGTTTTCGGCTTCAAGGCTTGATTCAAGCAGTTCTTTTTCGCTTCCGAGAACAACTTCATTCTTTTCAATATCCTTTTTTACTACATAAACGGGAAAACCTGCGGCAATACCAAGGCCCTTTCTTTGGCCTATTGTGTAACGAATTATACCGTTATGCGTTCCGAGAACATTTCCGTTTTTATCAACAAAGTTTCCCTTAGGGTATTTAATTCCCTTATAGCTTTCGATAAATGAAGCGTAATCACCGTCAGGAACAAAGCAAATATCCTGACTGTCGTGCTTCTTTGCGTTAACGAAACCCTCGTTTTCGGCAATCTCCCTTATCTCGCTTTTAGAATACTCACCAAGCGGAAAAAGAATATGAGCAAGCTGTTCCTGCGTTAATGAATAAAGAACATAGCTTTGGTCCTTTGATAAATCCCTGCCTTTTTTAAGGTAAAACCTGCCCTCTCGCTCCTCTGTTCTTGCATAGTGACCCGTTACAACGTAATCAAACGAAAGCTCCTTCATTCGAGTAATAAGCTTATCGAATTTAAGATAACGGTTGCATTCAATACAGGGGTTAGGCGTTGCGCCCTTTTCGTAGGTTGAAACAAAATTTTCAATAACCTTTTCCCTGAATTCATCAGTAAAATTAAAAACATAAAAAGGCATACCGAGCTTTGTTGCAACAGCTCTTGCGTCCTCAACATCGCTCAGCGAGCAGCAGGTATTCTCAAAATCATCGGCTTCCTCGCTGTTATAAAGACGCATTGTTGCGCCTATACACTCAAAGCCCTTTTTTTTCATAAAATAAGCGGCAACGCTGGAATCAACACCGCCGCTCATAGCTATAATCGCTTTTTTCATAATTAACCAAGCTCAATCATTTTATCAATGCACGCCTTCGCCTTAAGGCGTACGTCCTCATCAAGAACAATTTCTTCGCCGCCGATTCCTTTACAGCAGTTAAGAACGTCCACAAGCGTTGTAGCCTTCATATTACTGCAAATACAATCCTTGGAAAGCGGATAAAAGCTTTTATCCGGGCAGGAAAGCTGAAGATGAGTTACAATACTGTTTTCGGTTCCGATAATGAATTCCCTTGCTTCGGATTTCTGCGCATAGCTCATTATTCCCGTTGTTGAGCCTACGTAATCAGCGAGCTCAACAACCTCGGGCTTGCACTCGGGATGAACAAGGAAAAGTGCGCTCGGATGAAGCTCTTTAGCTTTTTTGACGTCCTGTGCCGTCATCTTTGCATGAGTCGGACAGCCGCCGTTAAGAAGCTTGAATTCCTTTTCGGGAAGCTGCTTTGCAATCCAGTTGCCGAGGTTACAGTCAGGTATAAACAAAATCTTGTTACTTTCAAGCTTTTTGCATATAGTTAAAGCTGACGACGAGGTAACGCAGACGTCGCAAACGGTTTTAAGTTCGCTTGTAGTATTTATGTAAGCAACGACCGTATAATCGGGAAATTGCTGCTTAACCTGTTCAATTACCTCTTTATCCATCATCTCTGCCATCGGACAGCCGGCAATCGGGTTTGAAAGAATTACCTTTTTTTCGGGAGAAAGAATTTTACAGGTTTCAGCCATAAAGCGAACGCCGCACATTATAACGGTTTTATTTTTAACTTTTGAGGCAGAAACTGAAAGAGCAAAGCTGTCGCCCGTAAAATCAGCAATTTCAAGAATTTCCGGCGACTGATAGCAATGCGCGAGAATACAAATATCGTTTTCTTTTTTCAGCTTTAAAATTTCGTTTTGAATATCTTTAATCAACACGGCAAGCTCCTAAATGTTTTTTACTATTTTAACAGTATTGAACAGATTTGTAAATAGTTTATTTATCTTCCGCGTTCAAATGAACGAACAATAAACTTTGCTCCTATTTCCTCACAGATTTTACGCGATTTTTCTATTTCCTCGTCGCTGATAACATCAACAACGGTCATATGCACCTCGTTTCCGCATTCAACACATTCGCGCGTAAACTTAAGCATTGCGTCAAAAGCCCGTCCCTTAAAAATATTACGCGTAATCCTATCATATTTTTCGGAATCGGTTTCATTAAGCGAAACGGATATAACGTCTATAACCCTGCAAATTTCCTTTGCCGTAGGGCGTTTGTTAATAAGGTCTGAAAGGCCGTTAGTGTTAACTCTGAGCCGTATTTCCGGGTAAAGCGACTTTACGTATTCAGCGGTTTTGATAAGATTATCAAGCGCGTTTGTAGGTTCGCCGTAGCCGCAGAAAACCGCTTCATTAACGCCTGAAAAATCGTAGTTATCTATTGCCCGTTTAATCTCTTCAAAGGTCGGCTCCTTATCAAACCAAAGCCTTTTTGCGTTTCCTACCGCGTCGCCCTTTTTACGAATGCAAAACGCACAGTTGCAAGGGCATTTATTGGTAATATTAAAATACGTTCCGCCTTCAAGATTGTAAATAATATCTGCCATAATAACACCTAAATATTAATTCTTCCTAATAATTTTGTTTTATCAAATGCAACGGCAAGCAGTATAAATGCAACAGCCGAGCCCGCGGCCTGAACTGCGTTTATGGGAATATCGGCAAAAGCATAAGCTTTTGCAATAATTAAATCCGCTGAAAAATAACCCAAAAGCGTTATAATTCCGCTGATTATTGAACATAAAACCGATTTTAAACTGAACAGTTTAAGAGCTTCCTTATTGCGAATAAAAATAAAAGGTAAAGCAATTAAAGCTTTAATTACTACCGTTGCAGGGGCGTAAACTAAGTATCCGCCGGCAATATCGGCAAGCCCCTCGCCTATCGCTCCGGCAATTATAGCATAAGGCGCGCCTAAAATCAATGCCCCTATATAGATAAGCGCGTCGCCGAGATGTACATACCCGGGGAATACAGGAATTTTTACAAACATTGTAAAAACAAAGATTAAAGCCGCAAGCATTCCCGTTAAGGATATCTTTTTAATATTCATTTTTTCAAGTCCTCCTTAAGTAAACATAAATGCTTGCATTTATATTATCAACAGTATATAATAAATTTGTCATTAAATAAATACACAATTTTAACTATTTTTTAAGGTACAGTTATGAAAAAATATTCTCAGGTATATTCATATTATAAAGAGCTTATTGATAACGGGCAAATAAAAAGCGGCGATAAGCTCCCCTCAATAAGAGAAGCAGCAACGGTTTTCAGCGTAAGCAAAACCACTATTCAAAACGCTTATTTTGACCTGCAATCTGACGGATATATTATCTCGCAACCGAAAAGCGGTTATTACGTTTCGGATATTCAGATAAGCAATATACCTTACAGCGCTGACGTAAAAACTAAAAACATTTGCAAATTTGACCTTAAAAGCGGAGACGCGGATTCAAAATGCTTTGACCTGAAGCTTTGGCAAAGATACATCAAAAGCGCGCTGCGTCAAGAGGAACGTTACACCTCATACAGCGAAGCGCAGGGCGAGGCGGATTTAAGAAATGCGCTTGCAGCGTATATTAAGGAAAAGCGAAACGTTATTACCTCGCCTGACAGAATTGTTATCGGCGCAGGCGTAAACTATCTTCTTTCTGTTTTGTGCTCATTAATTCGTCACAGCGGATTTAATGCTAAAACCGTTTCCTTCCCTACGGAAAGCTTCATAAACGGGATTTCGGTTTTTGAAGATTACGGCTTTGAAGCTCATATAAGAGATAAAAACGCGGATATTATTTATGTTTCACCTTCTCATATGACCTCATACGGCGACGTTATGCCGATAAAAAGAAGGCTTGAGCTTATTAAGCACAGCGAAATAAAGAACAGCCTTATTATTGAAGATGATTATGACAGCGATTTTGTTTACTTAAGTAAACCCACGCCTTCGCTATATGCCCTTTCGGGAAACAGAAACGTAATATATATGGGCTCGTTTTCAAACGTTTTACTACCATCTATAAGAATAAGCTATATGGTTTTAAACGATGAATTAAAAGAAGTTTTTGACATGAGGCGCGAGTTCTATTCACAAACCGCCGGAAAAACGGAGCAGATTGCGCTTTGCCAGTATATACGCGACGGAAGAATAAAGGCTCAAACACGTAAAATAAGAAGGATTTATCTTAATAAAACTAAGGTCCTTTATGAAATGATAAAAGCCGAAATTCCGTCGGTTAAATGCTCTGTTGCCGAAAACGGATTAATGCTTAAGCTTACAGCTCAGTTTTCAAAGCAGCTTGACGTATTTGAAAAAAATGACCTGAGCGTTTACATTCAAAGCTATGACGGCACTACGCTCAAGCTTGTATTAATCCCTTCAGCCGTTGATTTTGAACAGCTAAAAGAAGCGGTTAACGCATTAAAATCAGCGCTTCTGTAATTTATGTCCCAACTTTTGGACTGTTGCCCTTAGGTATATTGAAACGTTCGTTTTCATCGTTTATAATTCAGATGTAAACAAAATTTACATAAAAACGGAGGAAAACGAAATGAAGAAAAATGTTAGATTTTTAAAAGGTTTAGTTCTTGCAGCAGCGGCGCTTATTATTGCATTTTTAGCAATAGCGCTTCCCTTCAGGCTTTTTGACACGCTTGAACCGTCACAGCTCAGAATGCTGTTTTTAAGCGAAATTGCAATTTACTTTTGCGGCGCTATGTTTTTTCTTATCAGCAAGGAAAAGAAACAGCAAAAAAAGCTTAAAGAAAAAGAAAAGCGCCTTGAAAGGCGCGCAAAGTTTCAGCAGGCGCAGAAAGAATACTATGACCTTGCGGCATAATAAAAGCTGATATTACGCGTGGGCGCAGAAGCAAGTTCTTAAGCAAAAAGCTGACCGGTATTTCAGTCAGCTTTTATTATGCTTTCTTAATTATCATTGCATAGTCTTTTGCGTTGATAACGCCGTCGTAATTAATATCGGGATAATTATTGTAATTAGTTCCCTTTTCAGCCTCAAAATGGGCGTTAAAGTATTCAAGCTTATCAAGCTCCTGAATAGTTTCCGCCGAGCCGTAATTCTGATAAACCAGATTTTTATTGCCGTTAACTCCCAGCCCTATCGGATAATATGAGGCGTTGCCGATTGAATAAGTTTTTCCGCTTGTATTTACTGAAATGATATTTCTTCCCGCAGTTATGTAAAACCTGTTATCAAGAAGGGTTATTCTTGCAAGCAAATCTGCCCTGTTATTGATATACTCCGTTCCGTTTTCATCGTAGCAATAGCTCTGAATGCCAAGATTTACGCCGACAAAAATCTTTTTAACTTCAGTTTCAACGCCGCCGACCGTTCGCCTTATAAGGCTTGCATTACTTGTTGAAAAATCGGGCTTCAGGTAATAAAAATCCCCGTCAACAGCATATATCCTTGACGTAACATCGTCCCAGAACGCCGTATCATAGCTTGTATCATTCGCCGCACAGCTATTATATGTTACGCCGTTGTAATGGAAAGAGCATACCTGTGTAGCAAAAACAGAATCGCTCTTTAAAAAGTGGAAATGCCCAACGCTTCCTTTAACGGAAATTGAAGTATTATAATCAAAATCGTCCCAGGTACAGTCAACATTATACCAATTATTGCCTATTTTAACCTTATTCCACGCGTGGCTCATTGCGTCTGAGGAAACGTATTCGCAAGGTACTCCTGCTTTATTCATAAGATAAGAATACGCAAGGGTATAACCTGCACAGACAACCTCGCCGTCATAGAACAGGCCGTAAGCCGTATGGTAGATGTTTTTATCGTTTGTATTAAGGTCTACCTGCGGATAATGTGCGTTTTCGCATACGTAATCGTGAAGGATAACGGCTTTTTGTAAATCAGTCATACTGCTGTCAATCTCGCTTAAAGCCTTATCAGCGCCGTTATTAAATATTTCAAGCGCAGATTCAACCTCTGAATTACTCATTGAATAGGCAGGATAAATATTTGCAACCGTACCCATTGAGGGATAATAATTATATTCAAAAGAGCTTGAAACGAAAAACAAATCGGGATTATCGTTAATAACGTCGGAATAATACGCTGAAAAATCCGCGGTCGGTATTCGATAAGCGGCAACGTTAATTTCTTCAGTACAGCTTAAAAGCGCGCTATGGATGTATTCCTCCGCAGTTAAAGCGGAAGAATTATTGCCTGCATAAGCCTTACTTGAAGCGCGCTCAATATCATATTCACCCTCCTGAAGAAGAACCGCCTCCCCTTCTCCGCTTCTAACAAGACCAAAAGCGCTAAGGGGCGAAACAACAAATATAAATATGAATGTGAAAAGAAATACAAACGCAAGCTTTTTATTCATATAGATCCCCCTTAATAGTTATAAATATATAATAGTTTAAATTTAACAATTAGTCAAGTAAGTAAAAATTTATGATTCGATTCCCGATTTCATCAAAAACAGCAGGCTTATTGCCTGCTGTTTTCGGTGGTGACCCACCGGGGAACGGCGTGTGCTTTGCACACTGTTGGCTCGACCACCCAATGCTTCGCATTATGTACCGGTCTCACCGCTCTTCGCTAAAAACAGTCCGCAGGACTGTTTTCTTGTCGCTCAGACCCTCTCGGGTTCGATTCCCGATTTCATCAAAAACAGCAGGCTTATTGCCTGCTGTTTTCGGTGGTGACCCACCGGGGAATCGAACCCCGGACACCTTGATTAAAAGGCAAGTGGTTTTTAGCTCTAATCGCAGCTATATAGCCATTTTTAAATTTATGTCACATAAAATGTCACATATATGTCAAGTTCACGAATGTACATCAATTTTAAAATCTGTTTGCAATCTCTTCTTGTACTCATCACAAATTGTAATATGATTCTTTTGAGCATCAACGTAAATATCAGACGTTAATCTGTAACTTTCGTGTCCCATCATACGTTTCGCAGTTTCAATGTCAATGCCTTCAAGATAAAGCATAGTAGCAAATGTATGTCTTAGGTAATGAGAAGTAAATCTTCTTATTCTCATTGGAATAATTTCAGGATTATATTTACTAATTTTTCCATCATAACCATATTTAACATTTAAGTCTAACATATAGCTATCCCATAAACTTCTAAAAGAAGAAGGAGTGTGGATGCCGCCACTCGTGTTAGGAAAAACATACTCTGAAGTAATCGTGTTTGATTTTTTATAATCCTTTAAAAAATCAACAAGAATTGGCGGAATTTCTACATATCTTTCAGCTGCTTCAGTTTTACCTATATCTTTTACTTTCATTTTATGCGTTTCCTTATTAAACACAGCAAAGCTGTGAACAATAATGTAACTTTTCTCAAGATTAACATCTTCCCATTTTAATGCAAATAAAGCGCTTCTTCTTATTCCGGAAAACAGGACTATCATGGCAGGAAGCTGAGCTCTATGAGGTGTGTTAATTATCATTAACTGCTCTTCATATGATAAAGCGTTTCGCTTCTTTACAGGAGAATCCTTAGGTATATCCACATCTGCAACGATAAGGTCAATTCCTTCCTTTTCATTCTTTTTAGCAAACTTAAGTATCATTTTGAGAGTTTTCTTAATGCTATATAGAGTAGACTTAGATGTCGGTTTGTTGGTATTTGGATTGTTTTGAGCTAATTCAAATATCATATTCTGAACAGCTTTATTTTTAATTTTTGTTATTTTCTCATTTCCAAAATATCTTTTTAGATGAGAAACTGCACTCGTGTATTG
>ONCR01000005.1 GCA_900316345.1 uncultured Eubacteriales bacterium
GGTCTGTTTCCTCTCCGTTTTTATCGAAGCTGACGGTATATTTTACCGCTTCGGTATAATGTACACGGTAGGTCTGGTCGCTGAAATAGCCCATCATCTGCCATTCGCAGCCTGTATTGCCATCCTTTTTGTTTGTTGTAACCGTGAAGGAAAGTATCTGGTCTGATTCCTGTTCTACAACAACCGTGTAGTCATCATTTGTGTATGTGCCGACAAATTTATAAATCGGGATTAATTCATCGTAATTTACGGATTGTGACGGCGTAAGGCTGTCAAACTTTTTTTGCTCTGCTGATTTGCCTTCCTTGGAGCAACCTGCAAAAACGCAGGCGGTGAGCATCGCACAAAGTATCACGCATAGTACCTTTTTCATATCCGTCCTCCTATTCTGCTGCCGCAACATACGCTGCCATTTCATCGGCTGCAACACCTTCGCCTTCGGGGTTGAGCTCGATGAGGTAACTGTTGTAGTTTTCAATCCACGCAGCCGTATAAATCATACCGTTCTTGCCGTTAAGGGTAATGGTATTTCCGTCAATCTCCTGCGTGGTTTCCTCTGTATAATTTTGGTCTGAAGTCAAAAGTTCTTCGCTTGCGAAAACGCGTTTGAGCGTTCCGCTCTTGCCGTATGTAACGATAATTGTGTTATCCTTTGCTTCATAATTAGATTCGGGAGTACCGTTCAGCCTGTCGGGATATAACATCCTCAGTTCGGGCGCAAACGTAGTTTTCTCCGGTTCTGATGAAGCATTCGTCCCTGCACTGTTGTTTGCTTTGTTGCTACTTGAGGTCATATTATGATTAATGGCCGCCGCAACAACAATCCCCATTACTAATACAAGGATAAATACAATTGCCAAATATTTTTTCTTATTCATACCGCTTCTCCTTAATAATAATTTTCAAGCTCAAATATGTACTGCTCAGCCCAGCTATACTGATTCATAAATTCACCGCTGTAACTGCTTGCCTTATCGGCTGTACCTGTTAAAAAGTTATAATAGTCACAATAGAGATACCGTGTATCCACCGAATAAGCATTATTGTTGACTATGAGCAAAGCCTCAAATCCGCAACGCTTTAAATCCTTTTTCAGCGAAAACATAAGAGTTTTAAGATACGCATTATTCTTATCAGGCGAATTGGAATTTTCAAATATCGCCTCACATATTTCGCCCTTTGTGGCGGTTGCACCCTTCAGGCAAACGAGATAGGCTAAAATCTCCTTTTCCTTTTTTCGCTTGAAGGTTAACGGTACGCCGTCCTTAAACACCTCAAAATTACCGAAGCAGCGTACTTCTAATTTGCCCTTATCGGAATGAAGCGCAACGGGATTCCTAAGGTTCTGAAGCACCTCGATTAAGTCGTCGTCCATTACAGGCTTTAATATGTAACCGCTGACATACAGTTTTAATGCATCCATCGCATACCGACTGTATGCCGTTACCATAACGATATTGATATTGGGTTTATTCTTCTTAATGTCCTGCGCCAGCATAAGCCCGTTTTTACCGGGCATCTGAATATCAAGAAAAGCAATATCAAGAGGCTGATTTTTTACGATATCGATAGCCTCTTCATAGTTTTCCGCGAAATAGTACCGGTTTCCCGGACTGACGCGCTCAAGCGCATTTTTCAAATCCATACGCAGGATTTCTTCATCGTCGGCAATTAAGATTTGCATTTTATACCACCTTTGCAGGTATTGTAATTCTCACTTTTGTACCCTTGCCGATTTCGCTTTCAACGCTCAGCTTACCGCCGCAAAGCAGAGCCAGGCGCTTTTGCGTATTCTGAATACCGACGCGGGTTTTGTTTTCTTCACTTAATATTTTTGTATCAAAGCCTACACCGTTATCGGTAATTTCAACGGTGTGGCTGTTGTTTTCAAATTTTGAGGTAACCGTTACAAGACCGTTCTTAATATCGCTGCTTCTGAGACCGTGCTTAATTGCATTCTCAACCAAGGTCTGAACGGCGAAGGGAGGAATTTTAAAATCCGTATCCGCCAAATCAAATTCTACGGAAATCTTATCGCCAAAGCGGCGCTGCTCAAGAGATACATAATGACGCACAAGGTCAAATTCACGCTTTGCCTTAATGCAATTGTTTTCATTCAAAAAATCCGTGCAGCCGCGCATATAGCCTGCAAATTCATTGATAGCTTCAACCGCCTCAGCATTATCCCTGCAAAGATAGCGAATCGTCGTAAGGCAGTTAAAGATGAAATGCGGCTGTATCTGCTGATTAACAAGACGAATTCGCTCCTCCGTCAGCGTATGCTCAATATCAATGTTGTATTGCATATAGTTAAAAACATAGGAAACAAAGAAAAGAATCGTTGAAACGGTAATGGCAAAGTAAGTCAGCGATATACCGTAACGGAATATCTGAATAATGACCGATACAATCGGCAGAATCAGGTAAAGAATCGCCGCAGTTTTTTCAAAGGTGTTCAAATATTTTATGTAAGATAAAACAACGCCTAAGGTAATGATAATACCAATAAATCCGATAATACCCGGCAAAATACCGTAGGTAAGACGGAAATAGGTGTTTCCGCTATCAAAGTCATACATAAACGGGTGTACGGCGTTGATAATAAGAAGAATAACACCAAGCGCAAAAAATCCCCATTCAACATATGTCCAGTAAAGTCCTACAATACCGCTGCGTTTTTTAATAATATATGTCAGATAATCCGCCACAAGAGGCATAATCAGAAACGCAAAGAAGAAGGCGGCAAAATTGGAAATACGAACAAGATAGTATTCAAAATATCCCACCGCTCCCCTCGAAGCCCAGGATACAGCGTCGCTTATCAGTAACAGAGCAACTGTTGTGATAAGCTTGAGAAGCTTATTGGCGCCTGCTTTATCAAAATGGCGGGTAATAAAAATACTAATGCCTGCTATAATGCAAAACAGAGCGCCCCATAATTCAATTGTAAAGTGTACTGTTTGTAAACTGGTCATTATGTCACCGCAAAAATAGTTTTTTTACAGAAGGAGCGTTAGTCTGTATTTCGAGATTTAAAATAAGTGTACTGCTTTGAACGGTCATCGGCAAGGGAATCTATCGTACCGAAATTTGCGGAAAAGAAGAACATAAGCGAGCCGATAACGCCGAGGATACCGAGTTGAAACTCGCCTAAAACTTCCCCGCCTGTCAGCAGGCGCACCACTTGATACAGCCTGCCGAAGGCAATGCAGCCGACGCCCAAAACAATCATCTGGGCGTAAATCGCTTTTTCGGTTTAAAGAACTGCGTTATGCCATAGATAAAGCTTATCAGAGCACAGACACAGACAAAAATATTGGAAATTAAATAAACCATTGCTTTACCTTTACAAACACCTTTAGGGCGGACAAAAATCCGCCCTTTGTTTAATGCTGGATTGTTAATTTGCCGACATCGGTAGTTTTGCCGACATAGCCGCCCGTGATTTGCGCCGAATCCTTAACAGCATTATCATAGCGCGCCACAAACATTGTAATTCTGTTGTCGCCCTTTGCTAAATAATCGTCGTCAGTCACAAGAATATTGGCGTTAAGGTCAATCGGTAGTTTTTCATCGCTGCGCATAACATATTCATATACCACAAGGTCGTTTCGATAGTTTGTTTTGGCATATTCACTGTTATACGGCACACAGTCATAGCGTGAAAGAGCTAATGCTTTTATCGGCGAGAAATAATCATACGCAAGATAGGTTGCGGCATTGTTCTTTCGGTTATAGGTTTCGGATACATAGTCGCTGGTATAATACATATACAGCTCATCGCCGAGGTTGCCCTCGTTCAGATTTTTATTGGCAACCGGCGCATAGTAAATACTATTTTCCGAAACAAAACCGTCGGGATGATAGGGCTCGCCCTGAGTTACAACAATATCGCAAACTGCCTCTTGCATCTGTGCTCTTTTTTCCGCATCACGCTTATCAGAATCTTTTATTTGATTAATGGCGTTTTGGTCAAGCATACCGTAACGATAGCCGAGGTAAACTGAATGACCGGACGCTCCGTCGTTCAAATCAAGGTCCAAAAACTCAACACACTCGTTTGCAGCAAGCTCCAGCAATGCCTCATTCCTCGTGTTGCCCGTGCCGATGTAAAGTTTGTTAAAGAAGGCACCCTTAATATTAGAGTGGTCATAATGCAGATGCAGGAAAGAGGGGAGTCCATTATCCGCATAAACCGTTCTTTCGCCTTCAATATCGCTGTCCTTTGCACTGATTGCTGTTGCAGCGCCTGCAATCAATGCGTTGCTGTCAATGGATATATCCTCAATCGGCTGACCTGCGTTTACGCCTTTATTAAAGGTGTAATAGAGATAATAGTTATGCCCATTTACTCTCATCGGCGTCTGAATAGCGTCGCAATAATAAACGACTCTGCCGATTTTAATTGTCTTTTCGGTAGTCCATTTATCGTTTTGTACAAGCAGCACACCCCTGATGGCGTTATTGGGGTTATCGGTTCGGGTCACGCCGACATAAGCAGAGGTACTAATATCCGGCGGAATCGTGCTTTGCTTAGCAGCGTCGCCGTTGTAATCGTTATGCTTGTGCCGGTCGCCATATACATTGTTTTCCGAACTGTTACTGCCCTTTCTGTTATACCAGGCGTCGCTCTGATTCACAGCAAGGTTTTTAATCAACACCTCATCAGCGCTTACTGCACAAGCGCTTGACATAGCATACATATCGACCGAATATTTCAGTCCGTCCACGCTACCGCTGTCTTTTTTGCTGTTAATACCGTTTTGGTAAAGCTCCTTTGAGTAAGCGCCGAGCGCAATAGAGGCTATGTACTTACCCTTGGTTTTTGCTGCGCCCCTTATGTAGAGATACAGATGAGTGCCTTTGCCCTCCACCGTGTTGTCCTTGCCGAAATAAATATCGGGATATCCGAAATCAAAGGTGTCGGTTGAAGAGGGGCACTGCAGGCTGGAAACGCAACGGAATGCACCCTTTGCCACGCTACCGTCAAGCGCTTTTTCGTTATTAAGCTTTACTTCAATGTCATTACCATTGGTTTGTGCGTCATACTTATTTTTCGTAATAACAAGGTCGCACAGCCTAAGAGGTTGCTTGCTTGCTGCATAGCCCGTAGCATAAAGCCCAACAGTTTGGTACGCCATATGGGTATAGCCATATTCAATAAAGTCAGAGGAGAAAGATGTATAATGCCTGTTATTGGTAATACCATAACAGCATTTCGTTTGCAGAACATTTCCCTGGTTGTTCATAAAGCTGTTAAAATTACTGATGGCTCTGTAAGTAAGAACTGAGTCCATAAAAAAGGCGTCTTGCCGGACATACATAGTGGAAGCAATGTAGCTTACAACACTGTTATCCGCCTGTTTTTTACTTACGGAATAAGGCAGGCTTGGAGTATAAGGCGTACCCTGGAACAAAGCCAAATCGTAGATTGCACGCTTTGGATTATAGGTATAGGTATAACCTATATGGGTTGTTAAATTTCTGCCGTAATGATGCGTAAAATCCTTAACTGCCTGCGTGAGATTGACATCGTCATACAGCTTCACATTTTTCATTTCTCTGAACTTATCTTCATAGAGGCTGAACGGGTCCACAAGCTTTGCAGGAAGCTTTTCATTTTTGTCTGTTGAATTAAGGTACTGATAAGAATCCGTGCCGTTGAAGAAAAATATGCCCGAAACATATTTTTCACCGCTCTTATACTGAACGGACGGCTCAAAATACAAATAACTATACTTTTTACTCTCCCACGAATATTCATATTGGGTGTAAGGTTTATATTCACTTTTATTTCCGGAATATCCGTTAATGTGCGTCACATTAAAATCATACGGAATTCCGCAGGCGAACGGCGTTACCGCCTCCCATCCCGCCTTAGCGTCGTTAGTTGAATTAGTAGCATGGAAGGAACCGGCAAGAATGGGCGAGCCTGCTTTCGGGTTAGTTGTAAACATAAGCGCGTCGTTTTGCGAGTTAGCATTGCTTTCGCCGCCACCCATATTAACTCCGACCGTTCCCGCAAATATATACTGAGAATCACCGTAATTGACGGAGTTATTGCCGTTATACGGTGCGACGCGGATATCCGTGATAGCCTGGTCGGGATTCATGGTAACGGTGTAGCCCACATAGGTTGCATAGCCCATACCGGAAGAAAGATTGCGGTCAAAAATATTATATTTAATGGTCTGCTTGTTAATCTTTGCCTTTGCCTGTGCCTCGCTGTCCGCTGTTGCAACAATCAAGGATGCAAGATAACCGTTTGTAGCCTTCTTTTCTTCCGTTTGGCTTTCCTCTGCTTCGGGGGCTTCATCAGTCATCGACTTTTCTGTGCGGTAGAAAACATAGATGCCGCCTACTTTGTCCTTCTCACAAGAGTAGTTGCAGTTGCCCGCATCCCTTTCGCCAAACGGGCGAAGCGGTGCATAGCCGTCGGGCGTTTTGGCGTCGCCATAAACAATCTTAAAGATATTGTTATCGTTGTCCATACGGATAGGACTGCCTACCGCTTTATCCGTGGTATATGCAAGGGAGTTCCAGCGGCTTTCCTCCCAGCCGTTAAGGTCGCCGTAATATTTACCGTCATGCTCTTTATTGCTTAAAACGGTCTTGTACCTAATGGTGCCGATTTCGCCTCCCGCTATTGCCTGAGCGTCAATAACATAACCGGGAAGCTCAATATATTCCTCCGGGTCATCCTCATCATCAATCAGGGATGTAATCCAGAAATAGAGTAGTAAAGCAACTGTTGCAACCGCTGCGACAACGCCTACCCACATGCCGACTGCGCCGACTACTCCCACTATAGGAAGCATTGTAGTAAGCGTAGAGGCCAATGTAACAGAACTTGCCGTAGCTGCAACTGCAGTAACAATCTTTGCCGAAACGAAAACAATAACGGAGAGCACGCCGATGGAAAAGGTTACCCATTTTGAGACAAGCTCAAAGCGCTCTCTACCGACATCAACCTCATCGTGCTTTATCACAAGATTGTTGGCGGCTTGCCTTCTTACCGCTTCAGAGGTAAAGGCAATTTTTGAATTCTGAAGGTCGTCATCCGCATTATCCCAGATAGAAATTGCATTACTGCCGTTATACTCTTTTATCGCAGCTTGAACCTCTGGCAACGTTTCTTCAAACCTTTCCGCTCTTTCATTTTCGCCAAGATTTGAAACAGCAGTTAAAAAACCTGTATCGCCTACTAAATCGTTCTGTGCGTCGCTCATAACATCGATAAGCGGATAAAGCTGTGTTAAATCAATTTTATCAGCAGTCTGATGACCGACGTCTAAAAGCCATTCGGCGATTGTCATGCTATCGTTATACGGGTATTCGTTTAACTTGTTAAATGCCTCGATATAAACGATATCGGCATCCTCGCTTTCAATATTGTCGGCTGCCTCAATTGCCTCCTCGTCTGTTTGCGCCTCTACATTAGGCTCGCCCTTCGGATTTCTTGCAATGGCGTTTTCATACTGCGTAACAAAGGATTGAATCTGCTTGAAGGTTTCCCTTGCGTTATCGTTATATTGCTTTTTCATATCCTTGATTTCATCCACGGTGGGATTGTTTTCAAGAATGGCATAAACAGGACTATCGGGAAGCTGCTGCGCCCAGTTTAAAGATACCGTCTCGCCCTCTTCCTCGTCATAGCCGTTTTCATACGGCGCAATGCCTGCGTTCAAATACCCCATTACTGCGTTAAGCGTTGCTGTGCTTGATTTGACAATCATGGTCATAAAGAAATCAAGGTCAGCCTTGCCCGCAACGATAAAGTCTCCGAGCTTCATATCAGCTTCGTCAACATAAAAGAGGTTAAGCCCCTTATAAGCGCTGATTGCCTTAGGGCTGTCTTCGCCGTATTTTTGGGCGAATTCCATGGCCGCCTCACGCATTGTGTTTGCAACACCCGACTGCTCGTTTTTAAGGTATTCCACCATCTCTTTGTAGTCATAAAGCTGGAAGCCGCTTTCCATACCGAGCATACGGATATCAGTAATTGCCATATCCGCATTTTTAGTTGTTTTATAGCCGAGATACACCTGAGTTTCACGGTTTGTTCCCTCATTCAGATTGCCCGGCTGGAAGGTATAGCCTTCGGCTTCAAGCGTTGATTTGGCTTCGTCTTTGCTTTTTGCACAGCAAAGCTTAATATCGCTGAGGTAAGTAACATTTGTGGATTCAGCGTATATCTGCAGGGGCATAATAAGCCCCATACATAGTGCAAGGAAAAAGCAAACTGCCGCAAGCATTCTTTTATACGCTTTATTATTCGTCATCGCTATCATACTCTGCATCTCCCTTCTTTTTCTTCATCGACACTGCGGCAAGCCCTGCAGCGAGCGTTGCCGCCGTAACAGAAGCGATTACAATAACGGAGCCTCTGCCGAAAATCGAGGCTGTTTCACTGCTTTCTGATGTAATAAGCGGGGTGTCAACCGTGCCTGTTTTCTTAAATTCAATCTTGCCCCCGTCATCACGATAATAGTATTTTTGCTGATACTCCGGAATGTTTCTCGCAAACTCATAAGCATGGCCGACAGATATATATGAGCCTTCATAAAGTCCGCCGCTGTAAAGCCGTGCAGTGCCAAGAACCTCAATCTCAAGGCAAAGGTTTTTGCTTTTATTATCGCCATTTTTTTCCAGCTCATTGTCCTTAATAATCATCAGACCTTTGACATTGATGTCGTTCTTGCCGTTAACAACAATACCGCCACCATCGTTCACTGCCTTGTTTTGCGCAAAAAGGCAGCTTGCAAGCGCAACATTGTCATCATACACGGCCATTCCGCCGCCTTCGTGGCCTGATTCGTTGTACATAAAGTTACAATTTTTAAACAGCGTAAACACTTTGCTGTTGCCATCAATATAAACGCCGCCGCCGTCGGTCGTGTTGCTTGAATTAGAGAAAAAGTCGCAACCGTCGAACAGGAGATAATCGCCTTCGTTGTCAAAATCCCAAATACAAAGTCCGCCTGCATAATCCTCGGCAATATTGTTTGAAAAAATTACATTTTTGAAATATAGATTTCCGCTTCCCGAGCCATCCGAATCAATACATACGCCGCCGCCGTTATCGTTTGAATAGCAGCCTGTAACTTTTGAATCCATCATTGTGAAATCGTTTATACAGTCATAAATAGCGCCGCCGTCAGCTTTAAAGGAATCAGCCGTGCAGTTTACAATACGGCAGTTTCTGATATCAACCTTATCAGCGTTCTCACTAATATAAATACCGCCGCCGTCACCGTCAGCATAGCAGTTATAAAGTGTGCCGCCTTCTATGAAGAGACTTGCGTCCTTGCCAACGATGATGCCGCCGCCGTCGTCATCATTACAACCGCCTGTAATAACGCCTCCCTTAAAGCCGTCATAACCCTTGCTCTTCGGTCTGGAGTCAATAATCGTAAAGGATGCGCCTTTCTCAATCGTAAAAATATTGCCGTTTTCGGTTTCCTCGCCATCTCTTGTACGAAGAATATAAAAACCATTAAGGTCAAGCGTCAGTTTTTTATTGCCGCTTACGCTAAGCTGTCTGTCATGACTCCAGTTTGAGCCGAGTTTGCAGACCACCTTGCCTGTGTTGCCCGCATAGGATACTGCTTTGTTCCAAGCGTCGTCGGGCGCAGAACAGAGTTCGCTTTTTGTTACGGTATTGTTTCCGTCGTACACCTCAACAACACTGTAGCCGGCTAAGGTATTTACTTCTTTCTTGTCACTACTGAAAGTAACGGAGCCGCCGTCAAGGTCTGAGAAGAAATAATTGCTTGGTTCCTCGCTGTGATAATCAGAGTAACCGCTCGTAACGGTTATGTTGGCGCTGTCTCCCGAAACGCCGATTTCCGACTTTGCGTCCAGCTTGCCGATAACAGTAATTGTTTTGTTATTTCTGAGATAAACGTTTGAGCCTGTATTTTTTTTGATAACATTTGTACCTTTTACGGAAATGGTGTTGTAATTCACATACACACCACTTCCCAAGTCGTAAGCGTTGTTGCTTACTATTGTGCAACCGTCAAGCGCAACGCCACCGAGGTCCTGAATACCGCCGCCATTGTAAAGCGCTGTGTTATTCCTGACTGTTGTATTTGTCATTTCAACGGGCTGAGCGCCTACTTCAATATTGATGCCGCCGCCGTTTTTAGCGTCATTTTTCATAACGGTTGCGTTTGCGATTGTGGTTTTGCTTCCTGCTGCAGCATTAATGCCGCCGCCATTATTTGAAGCCTGATTACCCACAATTTTGCCGCCCTGAACATCAAGCGTACCATAGTTCAGGATTCCGCCGCCGTTAGCAGCAAAGCCGCCTGTAATCGTTCCGGTGTCATTAGAACTGTCCTTGATGGCAAGGCTGCCGTCTTTTGAAACCTCAATAACGCTTCCGTCACCCTTTGCCGATTCAAGCTCTCTATACAGCTTGTAACCGTTAAGGTCAAGCGTAACGTTGCCCGACTCAATTTTCAGGCAGGAGGCAAGCTTAATGTCGCCCGTCATAACAATCTCCTCACCTGCGGACAAGGCGGTTCTGAGTTCAGCCTCATTGCTGACATTTGTTTCAGCAAACGCAACGCTTGAGAAAGCGGTCACACAAAACAGTATAACACTCGCCGCTAAGCAGGAAATAATCGTTTTAATTTTACAGTGCTTCATATCTTCGCCCTCGTTTTAATTTTTCTCATTGCCACTATAATAACATATCGGCAGTAACAAAAAGGTAACATAAAATTGTCAATAAAAAAATCTTAAAATAAATTGTGCTTTAAATTATATATTATTTTTATATAAAAAACAACTATAAAACAAAAGAAGTTAGATGAATCTTGCTTAACTTGTATATTAATACCCTTATGTTATGAAATCCGCTTTCAATGATTGGCGCAGGGAACGGAGGGATTAATTGGACAGTATGGCTTTTCTTATTTAGGAACATAGAAAGAAGCATAGAAATATTAAACACGGCAGGGGAGTTGAAGCCCTGCCGTGTTTCGTCGAGGTGACAGGATTTTCTTCTCAACAACGAAACAGTCCACCGGACTGTTTCTCCCAAATTTTTCCAGAAGCAAGCTGCACGAAAAATTTGGAGTTCGTTTCAAATCCTGTCTTTAAAGAAAATAATAGACGGTATCGGCGATACCGTCTATTATTTTGGTCGAGGTGACAGGATTTGAACCTGCGGCCTCTTCGTCCCGAACGAAGCGCTCTACCAAGCTGAGCCACACCTCGGTTTTTATGCTCCACTATTATTACATAAAATCACGCCGAGGTCAAGCATTATTTTTTAAAGTTATAATATTTTTTCCTTCTTTGTTAATAATACTAAAAAACAAAGGAGAAATGAAAATGAACAATCTATCAGGCAGGGACGGCGACACCGTTAAGCTTTTAAGGGAATGCGACGCAGGGGTAAAAATGGGCATTCAGTCTATTGAAGAGGTTGAAAACAGGGTAGAGGATAAAAGCTTTGCCTCGCTTTTAAAGGCGTGCAGAAAGGAGCATGAGCACCTTTCGCTTGAGGTAGGCGAGCTTCTTAATGAGCATTTTGACGACGGCAAAAATCCTAACCCTATTGCAACGGGAATGAGCTGGGTTAAAACCAACGCAAAATACCTTGCTGACCCGAGCGACGCCACTGTTGCCGATTTAATGACGGACGGCTGTAATATGGGCGTAAAATCGCTTTCGCGCTATCTTAACCAGTATAAAAGCGCGGATGAAAGGTCAAAGGATATTGCCGAACGCCTTGTTAACATTGAGCTTCAGCTAACCGATAATATCCGCAAATACCTTTAAATTAAACCCACCGCGCCTTCCCCTCGGGGGGAAGGTGTCAGCCGTAAGGCTGACGGATGAGGGGCAATAAAGAGGGATTTAAAATTCGGAATTCGGAGTTCGGAATTCGGAATTATGGGTTGCAATGTAGTTAACCTTTACAATTGTAGGGCAAGGTGCCCACACCTTGCCGCGGCACGATGTATGCATCGTGCCCTACAATCATTAAACCTATTATGCTTCCTTGTTGAAATTCGGAATTCGGAGTTTGGAATTCGGAATTATGGGTTGTGAGGTGTTAACCTTTGCAATTGTAGGGGCCGGTCTCTGTGCCGGCCCGTTCGCAAAGCGGAATGCAGAATTGAGGGAGGGCGCGGAGACCCTCCCCTACAAATGCAGGGCAAGGTGCCCACACCTTGCCGCGGCACAACGTAGGTAACTTAAAAAAACTGCCTTAAAGGACGCCCATTGCACCCATTAAGGCAGTTTTGTTTTTATGTTATGAATTTACTCTTTTATAAGTAAACCTGATTGGGTCGGCGTTTTCCATCGGAACGTACAGCGTAAGATAATCCTCAGTAAGCTCATATTGGTATTCTATACCGCTGAATTCATCGGTCGGGTCAAGGGTAAAATAACCGTCGTCATCATACCAGTACGTGTTAAATTTATCTAAGCTGTCATTACATATTACGTATGCCGAACCGTCATCATAAAGCCACATAGTGCTTATGCTTTCAATATCCGAAGAGTAGACGTTTATTAAATCGTGACTGTCAAGCTGCCAGCCGCCGACTAAAGAGGAATCGCCGCTGTCGTCTAAACCGTTTTCTTCATAACCGTCCTCGCCGTCGTAATAATCCACGGGCTCGGTTTCATCGTTTACCGTAATGCCTTCTTCGGGGTTGTCCGGCTCCTGAATTGTCGGCGCAGTGACAGGGGGAAGCGTTTCGGGGTTAACATCGCCGAACTTGATTCCGTCGGTTTTAATGCCCGTCCAGCCTGCGAAATCGGCGTTTTCTCCGCCTCCGGCTGTATAAAGCGTGCCGTCGTTTTTAAGGCCGATGAATTTAATTTTGTAGTATGCCGGGGAATAAATCGCAATGTCCTCAACGTTGCGCCACTTTGAAATGGCAACGGCTTCTTCCAAATAATCTTCTTCGAAAAGACTTTCATAAACAACCGTTCCGTCGCGCTTAAGGATTAGATAAGAGGCAAAAGTTTTACTAAAGAGTATTTTTTTAACGTTTGTATATTGCTTTATACGGTTAAACAGCGTAGACCATTTAGTTAATTCGGGATTGGATTTTGCCATTTTTTGCCAATCTCCGTTAATAACTACGTTTCCGTCGTTTGTTATGCCAATCGGCACGAAGTAATCAGAAATATACGCTATGTCTTTCCATGAGGATAAATCAAAAACGCTTTTAAAATCGTTTATCGTATTACTGTCGTCTCCTGCAAAATAATTGACATATTCGTCAAGGCTCATACCGTCGGTAAATATAATCCCCGCAGTGCCGTCTTTTTTTACGTAAGGCATAATTTCCTCAACATAATCGGGTAAACGCTTAACATCTCTGAGCTCTGAAACGTTAAAATCATTATTTTCCGCGCCTGCAACTACAACCGTACCGTCTGACTTAAGGCCGTATAAAACGTAATATCCGAAGCTGAGCTGAACAATGTCCGTCCAGTTTGCGCTTTCCCGTTTTATCGCCTCAAGGTCTGACGTGTCGTAGTGGTTGTCGCGCTGATAATTATCGTAATCGCCTTCACCATAAGCGGCATAATTCGAAATGATTGTGTTCGGATATGAAACAATAACGGTTCCGTCATTTTTTATGCCGGCAATAAGGTATTCAGAAGTATAAACGGCCTTCATATTATCCCAATTTACAAGGTCGTCATATGCTCCGTATGCGCTTCCTTCGTCTCCGCCGCTTGAAAAATCGGTGCAGTAAACGCCGCCCGAGCTGTTAACGGCAATAACCGCGTGGTCTGCGCCTATGTATGAAGAATACTTAACGTCGCTGCCCGAACCGCCTTTGGCTGCAACGACGATTATTACAACAATAATTGCAACAAGGGCAACCGCGCCGCCGACAATGCCTGCGATTGCGCCTGCGCCGAGGGGCTTTTTAGCCGCTTGCGCCGCGCCGATTGAAGCGTTGCCGTAGCCGCCTCTCTGCGCGCCTCTCTGCATTCCCTGATTTGCGTTTCGAAGCTGTGCGCCGCAACGCCAGCAGGTTGTTGCGGTATTGGGGCATTCGGTATTACAGTTATTACATCTCATTTCATCACCTCAGCTAAATAATAAATTAATTATATAACAAAGCGAATGAAATGGGAATTAGCTGACAGCATAGGCGGGTGAAAAATTCGGAATTCGGAGTTCGGAATTCGGAATTATGGGTTGCCGAGGCAGTCAACCTTTACAATTGTAGGGCAAGGTGCCCACACCTTGCCGCGGCACGATGTAGGCATCGTGCCCTACAATTATTAAACCATTCACGCTTTCCCGAATATAATCAATTAAACCTGTTAAGCCTTCCCCTCGGGGAATTCCCCTTGACAGGGGAAATGTCTGCGTAGCAGACAAAGGGGTGAGCCGTCTGCGGCTGAGCAAAAGGTGTCAGCCGTATGGCTGACGGATGAGGGGAAAACGGCACGATGTGGGCATCGTGCCCTACAAACGCCGTGCGCATCATACGCAAAAAAACGGGAGAGCAAAACGCTCTCCCGCTTTTTACTATTCCTCTGACGGATGATAGGTTATTACGTATTTTTTCAGGATTGACCTTACGTTTTCGTTATTAATATCCTTAAGCTCGTCCATCATACGGGCAAACTTTTCGGGGTCAATTTCCATCGGCTGATTAACAAAAATCTTTTCGTTGGCAGTTTTTTCCCTTGTGTCAAGCTCGCTGTCCATTGAAAGCTCCTCAAAAAGCTTTTCGCCGGGGCGAAGGCCTACTATTTCAATCGGAATTTCCTCCGGTGTAAAGCCGGAAAGGCGAATAAGGTTAGCCGCTAAATCCATAATCTTAACGGGCTCGCCCATATCAAGAACAAAAACCTCTCCGCCCTTTGCAAGGCCGCCTGCCTGGCAAACAAGCTGAGCCGCTTCGGGTATAGTCATAAAATAACGGGTTATATCGGGGTGGGTAACCTTAACGGGGCCGCCCTGTTCAATCTGTTTTTTAAATATCGGTATAACCGAACCGTGGGAGCCGAGAACGTTACCGAAGCGTACGGCAACGTATTCCGTGTTTTCGGAAACGGCGTTCATATGCTGAACGATAATTTCGCAAATTCGCTTTGTACAGCCCATTACGTTTGTCGGGTTAACCGCCTTATCGGTTGAAAGAATAACCATTTTTTCAACCTTAAATTCGTCGCAGATAAGCGCAACGTTATACGTTCCGAAAACGTTGTTCTTAACCGCCTCGCACGGGCTGTCCTCCATAAGGGGAACGTGCTTATGCGCCGCGGCGTGAAAAACAACGTTCGGCCTGAATTCCTCAAAAACCTCGCGTAGCCTGTCCATATCACGCACTGAGCCTATTCTGAGCTCAATGTCAATAGCATCGCTGTATCGGTCCTTAAGCTCGTTTTGAAGCTCAAAGGCGCAGTTTTCGTAAATATCAAAAATAACTATCGTTTTAGGGCTGTACCTTGCAACCTGGGCGCATAGCTCCGCGCCGATTGAGCCGCCGCCGCCGGTAACAAGAACGGTTTCGCCTATAAGATAGCGGCAAACCTTTTTATCAAGCTTAACCTCGGGGCGCGAAAGAAGGTCCGCAATATCAACGTTTCGGATTTTTCTTGACGACGTTTCGTCAAACATCTCTTCTACGGAAGGGCTTGTTTTTATTTTACAGCCCGTTTGCATTGCAATATCAATAACCTCTCTTTGCCTTGCCTTTGAGGCCGAGGGGATGCAAAGAATAATCTGGTCTATCTTATATTTTTCGGCGATTTCGGGTATCTGGGCGCAGTTGCCGGCAACCTTAATACCGTTAATCTTTTTGCCCTTCTTCTGGGGGTTATCGTCAATGGCAACAACCGGCGTGCCGCCCCTGTAATTATCGTTAACAAGGGCGTCAATAACAAAGTTGCCCATAAAGCCCGCGCCGATAATCATAGTTCGATTATGCTTTTTATCCGCAAAGGCGGAAAGCTTGGGAACCTTCTTAATAATCCTGAAGCCTTCGCGCGGAATAACGATACAGATGATTAAAAACAGAATTAAAAGTATGTAGGAATAGTAGGGAAGCCCTCCCTCAGTTTTAAAAACGTACCTGAAAAGAATTCTGTCCGCTAAAAACAGCATTCCGCTTTCGGCTATCGCGGCGCCTATTCCGCGTATAAGCTCGTCAAAGCCGACGAAACTCCATACGGTTTTGTAAAGCCCGAAAAGGTAATTTATTAAAACCGCAAGAATGCCGACTATAAAGAAGTGCTTATAATCGAAAAACAGCTCGTGATATGCGGTTGAAACAATCTTGCCCTGATATGTAAAAATACAGATTGCCGCGTTGGAAAGGCTGAAAAGCGCAAAATCCATCAGCATAACAACAGCGTTTTTAAGTATACGCATAAAGCTGTATTTATTATTTTTGTTTTCTATCATTTCCTGAGGCATTTGTTATTCTTCCTGTTCATCAGATTCGGTTTTCCTTTTGCGAAGGCTTCTTGCAACGGCCTTAACCGCAAGGATTGAAAGCGATAAAACCGCCGTTGCGCCTATAATGCATATCGGGATTAAATAGTTATTTTTATGCGAAAGAAGCTTTTCGCTGTTAATTCCTATTTCGGCTAAAACCTGTTCTTTTGTTTTAACTACGTTTTGGGTTGTAACGGGGCTGTGAACGCTTTGGTCAATCGGCGTTTTGCGCGTAACCTCCGCCGTGTTGCCCTTAACAACAAAATCGCATTGCCTGTAAATTTCATCGTTGGCGCAAACAACAACCGTTGCCGTGCCCTCTCCCGTTGCGGTTATAACGCCCCCGTCAGAGATTTCGATTATATTTTCCTCGTCGCAAAAATAGCCTACAACCGCGCTTGCGCCGAGGGGCTTTATTGTGTAATTGAGCTCAACGCTGTCGCCTATTTCAAGGTCCGTTGTTGCGGCGTGGATAGTCATATCCTTTGCAAGAACGGGAGGCGCGGTGGTTGTTTCGGTAGTTGTTTCGGTAGTGGATTCGGTTGTGCTTTTTGTTGCGGTTTCGGTAGATTGCTGAGAGGTCTTTTTTTCGGTAGTCGGGGGAGCGGTGGTTGTAGTTGTTTGTTTAGTAGTTGTTGTAGTAGGCTTTGCCGTCGTTTCCTCCGAGCCGCCGCTGCCTACGGAGCCCCAGTTAGGCGAGCCGTAGCCCATAATTGAGCTTACGTTACCGTATGGCTTTGAGCCCGAGGTTGTATAGGTTTTTGCCTTAACCTTGCCGGAGCAGTTACCCTCAACGGTATATACCGTGCTGCCCGACGTTCCGCTTACAATTCCCACGTGCTGGGACGAGCCGTTGCCGCTCCAGTCAAAGAAAACAAGGTCGCCCTTTGAGGGGGTATAACCTGAGCCTCTTGTGTGGTACCTTCCCTTGTTTTGGTACCAGCTTATCATTGAATTGCAGTTACCGCCGCTCGGAACGATTTTTGAATAGAGCTTAACGCCGAGCTTTTCGCCCGCCTTGTTAAAGCACCAAAGCGCAAAGGTTGTGCACCACGCGCCCTGATAGCCGTACCATTCGCCGTATTTTGAATAAGAGCCCGTGCCCTCGTAGCCAACCTCGTTTTCCGCAACGGAAACAACGGTTGACTTCATAGTATCAACGCTTACCGCGTAGGCGTTAAACGGAAGCGAAAAGAATATTAAAGTAAATGAAAGAATAACCGAAATCAGCTTTTTCATCTTATTTTCCTCATAAGTTACAAAACGGTTTTAAAAATTACAATAGTGTTACAAATTACATTATACACCCATATATATAAAAATCAAGTATTAATTTAAGAAGAGGGTCATATTTTGTCAATAAAAAAAGCCGCCTGAATGTTTTTAAATCAGGCGGTTTTATCAGTTTATTTCATATCGTGTTTATGAATGTAATCTACAACTTCATCAACGGTTGTAAATGCAAGAGCAACCGAGGTATCGGCGGCGCCGTAATAGATGGTTATTCTTCCCGTTTGAGCATCTGCAAGCGCAGCACAGGGAAATACTACGTTCGGAACGTCGCCCACGGTTTCATAAAGCTCGTGGGGAGCAAGAAGGAAGCTGTCGGCTCTGTGAAGCACCTTCCAAGGCTCGTCGCGGTCAAGAATAGCGGCGCCCATGCTGTAGGTAAAGCCGTTACAGCTTGTTATTACCCCGTGGTAAAAGGCAAGCCAGCCCTCGTCGGTTTCAATCGGGGTAGGGCCTGCGCCGATTTTAGTCATCTCCCAGTTTTTAACGGGCTTCATAACGAAGCGGTATTTGCCCCAATAGGTTAAATCCTTGCTCTGCTGAAGGAAGATATCGCCGTAAGGGGTATGCCCTCTGTCGCACGGACGAACAAGCATCATATATTCGCCGTTAATCTTCCTCGGGAAAAGAACGCCGTTGCGTGCAACGGGATAGGTTGCGTCCTCAAGCTGAACCCAGTCTTTAAAATCCTCGGTATAAGCTAAGCCGATTGTTGTTCCCCGAGGGGTAAGGTTAACCCACGAAAGGTAGTATTTACCGTCAATTTCGCAAATTCGCGGGTCATAGCCCTTGAAGATTATTTTTTCGTCAAGCTCCCAGTTTACAGCGTCCTTGCTGAAGCCGGTAACTATGTTCTGGTCCCTCGTTCTGTCGTCAACCCTGAAAACGCCGGCAAAGCCGTCGCCGAAGGGAACAACGGCTGAATTGAAAATGCTGTTTGCAAAAAACAGGTTGTCCCTTGTAATAATCGGGTTGCCCGAATATCTCCAAACGGGGTAAGCGTATCCCTCGGGTTTATCCTCCCACGGAAGGTTTTTAATTGCCTGTCCTAAAATCTTAGCCATACTAATCTCCTTACTTGCTGATTTTTATTTCAAGGCTGTGCTCGCCAGCTTTTGTTTTAATTGAAATAAGGCTTGCGCCGTTTTCATATTCCTCTTTAACCGAATATTTTTCGCCCTTAAGCTCTTCAATCGGGGCATGAACGTAAATAAGACTTTCGCCGCTTTTATCGGCGGTAAAGCAAAGGCGAAAAACGCCCTCGCTTCGGTTGAAGCCGTAGCTGTTAATTTTGCCTGCAACCGCAACGGGGTAGGTTCGGCTCAGCATTGTCATAAGCGGGGAATCAAGGTCGTCGCCGTGGTAATCCCAATACATCTGGCCCCATTGGTTTTCGTCAAAATATTCAAGAAGCTCATATGCGTGGGGGAACCATGAGGTGTCCTTATTATCGCTGCAGCCGCCCCATTCGCCTACTATAACGGGAACGTCAAGGCGAAGCTGGGTATTGCGCATTTCGTTAAAAAACGCCTTAACCCTGTCTGCGTTTGCGTATTGATAAAGAGGCGTGTCAACCATAATATCGTAGGAATGGGGGCCGAAGCACTGCAGGGGCTCGCGCTCTCCGTTAACGGTAATCGGCGGCGCGGATTGTTTAACGCCGCTGTTGCATATATAACTTTGCTCCATCATAACTATGCCGTTTGGCGTAACTTCCCTGATAGCGGCGGTGGTTTTATTAAGGAAGGGAGAATATTTTTTTAAATCAAATTTTTCGGAATACGAATCAATTTTGCCTACAATATCCCTAATTGCGTTGCCGCCTATGCAATCAAGAAGGGAGGCGGTGTCGCCCTTAACAAGGGATTTTGCCATTTTGCCCCTGTTGAACTTTTTGTTAAAAGCGATGTTCTTTGCGGCGCTTGCAATAAGGCGCGCGAACATTCTTTTGCTTTCGCTTCCGGGGAAGGGCTCGTTCATAAGGTCATATCCGAAAAGCGCGGGCTTGTTGCCGTAGCGCCCGGCAAGCATTTTCCAAAGGTCGCAATATCTGTCCTGAAGGCCTACGCCCTTAACAAAGCTGTTGTTCCAAAAATGGTCAAACGAGCGGTGAACCCATTTGCCGAAAAAGTAGCCGTCCGCCCAAACGAAAATAGGCATTCTCGGCTTTGCGCCGTCGGTTATTACCGCCCAGGAGGGCGCGCCGTCGCCTACGCTTTGGCCGTCGTTGCCGGAATATAAATCCTGGTGCATATCAAGAAGAATGTAAACCCCGTATTTTTCGGCAAGGTCAAATATCTTATCAAGCGATTTTAAATAGCTTTCGTTATATTTATACATTTCGGGCTCAAGGTGCTGCCAGGTAACGGCAAGGCGTATAATGTTAAACCCGAAGGCTTTGTATTTTTTAAAAAACGCTTCGTCAAGGTTGTAACAAAATTCGCTGTTATCGCGGTTTTTATCATCAATATTCATTCCGTTAAACAGCCTTGTTCTTCCGCTTTCGTCAACAAAGCGAAGCTGCTGCGTTAAAATTTTTTCCATTTTAACCCTCCTTATTGAGTGCGCAAAGTGCGCTCTTCATAAGCCTGTATCCTTAGCCTCATTATAGATTATACGGCGCGTTAATTCAACCTGTTTTTTGTGAACGGATTTAGTCCTCCCTGAACTGTAATTCGTAAAGCGATTTGTAAATTCCGCCCTTTTCCATAAGCTCGGCGTGCGTTCCGCGCTCGGTTATTTTTCCCTCGGTAACAACGGCAATGCTGTCGGCGTTTCTTATGGTTGAAAGGCGGTGGGCAACAACTATCGTTGTTCTTCCCTTACAAAGCTCGTCAAGCGCCTGCTGAATAAGAACCTCGGTTGTGTTGTCAAGCGCGCTGGTAGCCTCGTCAAGAATAAGAATAGCAGGATTTTTAAGGAATACTCTTGCTATTGAAATTCGCTGCTTCTGGCCGCCCGAAAGCTTAATTCCGCGCTCGCCTATTTCGGTATCGTAACCGTCGGGAAGGGTTAAAACAAATTCGTGCATATTCGCTTTTTTTGAGGCTTCAATAATTTCCTCGTCCGTTGCGTCAAGGTTGCCGTATCTTATATTATCCCTGATTGTTCCCGAAAAAAGAAATACGTCCTGCTGAACGATGCCTATGTTTTTTCTTACGGAATCCATGGTAAGGCTTCGTATGTCCTTACCGTCAATAAGTATGCTTCCGCCGTTTTCATCAAGCTTATAAAAGCCGGGGATAAGGTGGCAGATAGTGGTCTTTCCGCCGCCCGAAGGGCCAACAAGCGCAAGCTTCGTTCCCTTGGGGATTTTAAGCGATACGTTTTGCAAAACGCCCGTTTCCTCGTTTTCGGTATACGAAAAATTTACGTCCTTAAGTTCAATGTCGCCGCGCGCTTCGCCCATATCAACCGCGCCCGGGGCGTCCTCCTCTTCGGGAATATCCATAATTTCAATAAAACGTTTAAAGCCCGTTGAGCCGTTTTGCCACTGCTCGGTGAAGTTAACAAGCGTCTGAACGGGAGAGATGAAAAGGTTAACCGATACGATGAAGGTTGAGTATTCACCGAAGTTAATTTTGCCGTTATATAAAAACATACCGCCGGCGATAAGGATAATTACGTTAAAAACGTCGGTAATAAATGAGGTTGAGGAAAAGAATTTTCCCATAGCCTGATATGAATGCGCCGAAGCCTTTACGTACATATCGTTGCCTACTTCAAATTTTTCAAGCTCCTTATCGGCGTTGGTATATGCCTTCGTTACGCGTATTCCCGTTATTGAGCTTTCAAGCGAGGCGTTTATAACCGCGTTGCTCTTTCTTCTTTCGGTAAACGCGGCGCGCATTTTTTTACGGTAATGCTTTGAAACCAGCGCAAGAAACGGAACGCAGGCAAAAATTATCATAGTAAGAAAAACGTTGATTGTGCAAAGATAGCTGAAGCTTAAAACTATCATTATCGAGCAGGTTAAAAGGTTTTCGGGCCCGTGGTGGGCAAGCTCGCTTACCTCAAACAAATCGTTTGTCATTCGCGTCATAATAGCGCCCGTTTCGTGGTCGTCAAAAAACGAAAAGGGAAGCCTTTCAAGATGCCTGAAAAGCTCGCTTCTCATCTGTGCCTGCATTCCCGTGCCGACCATATGGCCCTGATACTGAACAAAATACCTTAAAAGCATTCGTACAAAATACAGCCCGAGAACGCCGAGCCCTGCAACTATTATTGAACGGTATGCTCTGTTCGGAATATAGTCGTTAAGCATACGGTTCGTCATTACCGGGTAAATCATTCCGAGAAGGGAAATTAAAACCGAAGCCGCCATATCAGCGGCAAACATCAGAGTGTGAGGCTTATAATATGCTATAAATCGTTTAACCATAGTTTTTCTCCTGATTAGTGTATAAGAAAATCATACTAAAAACTTACTCCGCTGTCAAACAAAAAGCGAAGAAAGGCCGTGTAATAGCCTTTCTTCACCGATTATGTATATAAAGTTTTGTATTCGCGGTATTTTTCAAGAAGATAGGCGTTTGCCTCTCTGCTTATTTTCGTATAAGGCGCAAGCATATCAAAGGCGTGGTACGCGCCCTCAAATTCCTTAAGCTCCGCCTTAACTCCGCTTTCGTTAAGCCTTTTAAAGTAGCTTGTTGTTTCCGCATAAAACGGCTCGGCCGTTCCGATAATTGAAACTGCGGGCGGAAGCCCCTTTAAATCGCTTTCCCTTGCGGGCGCGGCGTAGGGCGAAACGCCGTTATTCATAACCTTATCTCCGAGGTAGATTCGCCACGCCGCCTTGTTAGCTTTTGTATTCCATACCGGCGCGCGGTTATTCTTTGAGGTTTCGGTTACCCTGTCGTCAAGCATAGGATATAGCGGAAGCTGAAAGCCTATGCAGTTTTCACCGCGGTCCCTTGCATAGGTGCAAAGCGCCGCCGTTTTTTCTTTTTATTTTAATTTTTTTACAGTTGAGGGTTTTAAGCGGAAGAATGCCCAAGGCTTTTTTTGAAACAGGGCCTAATAATCGTTGTGCGCCCTCATAAGGAAGGGGGCTTACCGCCTTAAGCAGTAAGCCTTCTATTAGTATTTCACTGTTGATTTTCATATTATCACTCGCTTTTATTCCCGCTTTCACCGGGCGTTTTCGGAATATCGTATTTGCCGCCTCTTCATCTGAACTGTAGGAGGAAGCAGGGCTGAAAGCATAAGAATTGGTAGAATTATGCTTATAAGTTTTTTATAAAAATTCCCCCTCGTTTTTTATTATACCAAACAAGGGGGGATAAATCTATATTAATTTATAAATCGGCTAAAAGAATTGTAAATCCGTTATCGCACTTGTGATTAATAATCCGTGTCGGGATTATCTTCACCTGCAGGACTTCCGTTGATAAGATAGAAACAGCCGTATTGCTGATATGAATTACAGAACAGCTGGAAGCTGCCGGTGCCGATACGCGTATCCGTTATGCACGGCTCTCCGAGAAGCTGAATTTCGCACCAATCAAGGTTAGTTTCCTTTCCGTCATAAATATGAACTCCCTTAACAAGCGTAACCTTGTAGCCGAGATATGCAAATACCTTCGCCATTGCAAGATTTGCCTGCGACGGTGAAGCAAGCTTATCAACAAGCGCTGCCTTAACGGCGGCCTTGGAAGCGTTTTTTTCGCCGGAGTCTACATTGACATTCCAGCCAATCCATCCGCAGATTTCGTGTGCTGTTTCAGCGGGGTTATAATCTTTTTTACCGTAATTCTTTTTAATAAAGCGTTTTATTATACGTTTATCCTCTTTGGTAAGCTTTATGCTTTTTTCTTTATGGCTTTTTTTACCCCTGACGTTGAGAACCTCAATCTTATTTACTTTCCTGCGGTGAAGGCTCGAAAGAAATTGGTCCGGTTGCCAAGTGGAATAATTCATATAGCAATTTGGCATAAACTTATCCCAGCTGGGATATATAATTATTCTGTAATTATGCTTTTTGGGGTTTATTCCTTTAATTGTAAAGACCTTGTTGCCTGTAACAAAGCTGTCTTTCTTAATTCTCTTTGAAGTTTTTTTGCTGTAAATCCAATATTTAACCTTGTATTCTTTGGCCTTAACGGTTTTGTCAACCGTAACTTTGAGACCGTTTTTCATTTTCTTGAACTTTGCAAATCTGAAGCGGTCGGTAAAGGTTGCCGTTTCTTCGCCGCCTACGCTTGTGTTTATATGCTTAACTCCGTCTTCGTCAATATAATACGGGCAGATACGGTATTTAAAGCAAAAAGCGGCGCGCTTTATCGGAGCAACGTTAATGCTGTACAGAAAGCTGCTTGAATCTTTATGGTTAATCTTATCAATGCTTACGGTTTTAAACTTTTTGAATTTACCGTTGTTAACGCTGCGGTAAACCTCAAAGCCGTCAAGCAAGGACTTAAGGCTTTTATCGATTGTCCAGGTAAGCTCTTCTTTATATTGTAAGCTTGAAAAATCATTGGTTTCTACAGCGTCGGGGTCGTCGCTTAAAATACGGGACGCATCCGGCATAACGCTTTTAATATCGGAATATGCGGTTTTGTAAACCTTGTTATTGTCGTCAAGATAATCGCACTTGATTCGGAAATAGGTTTTAGCCTTCGGATAAAGCGGAAGGCCCTCGTCCTCTTTTTCATAGGTTTTCTGCCAATTAACGCCGTCGCGGCTTCTTTCGTACGTAATGTTTCCGCCTAAATAGTAAGTATTATCATCTATCCATGCGTATTTAAGGGACGGAATTATCCTTTTAAATTCAGGCTTTTCCTCCTCTGCGTGAGCACAAAACGGGAAGGCGCAAAGCGCCATAATCAGCGCAAGCAGGGCGCAAATAAGCTTTTTTGTTTTCATAATCATCTCTCCTTTAATAATAATTTTTTCCCTTTCATTTATTAGTGGCCCGAGAATAAAAAAATGCCAAAAAAAGCGCTGAAAAATTCAGCGCTTTAAAAGTTATTTTTTTGTTGTTATGCTCTTGATTTCGCTCCAGGACGTACGGTAGATTTTGCCGTTCCTTTCAGCAAAGGTACGAACCCTTACGTAATAGGCTGTTCCTTTTTTAAGCTTGTTTATAGTTTTTGAAGCGCTTGATGTTGTAACGGTTTTTGTAACAGCGGGGTCATTCATTGAGGGGTCGGTTGAATATTGAATCTCATATTTAGCCTTTTTAACCTTGTTGTAGTAAACACGGATAGATGTTTTCTTTGAGGTAAGCTTGGTAATCTCGGTCGGAACAAGCGCTTTTTCAATTTTTTTATATGAGTTCGGTATAAATTTATCCGTTACGTATTTACCGTTCTTTTTATATTTTCTTACGGTAACAACGCGAACGTAGTAAGCCTTGCGCGGGTCCTCAATTTTTATGTTTCTGTATAAGCCGCTACGGATTTTGGTTTCGGTTGCGTCTTTAAAATCCTCTGTTTCCGAAAGCTGAACATAGTATCCGGTGTGAGCCTTTATATCGGATTTTACGGGAGCCTTCCATTTGATTTTATAGGTGAATAAACTACTGTTTTGGCGCCTTGCAGTTACGTTTCTTGCATAAGGGGTAACCTCATATACCGTAACGCAGTAATTGAAGTTTGAAAACTTCTGCGACGCGGTGAGAGCAGGCGTGTACGTCAATACCACGGTCTTTTTGTTCTTCGCCGTTACAAGAATCTTCTTTTTTGATTTAGTGCTTACGTTAACTCCTAAATCGGGGTTGGTAAGGCTTGTCTTTTTTGATGTGGAGTTTAAAACGATTAAATATGTTGCGCGGTCTGTATTTTCGGCATAGGATTCAAACTTAACAAGAACCTTATCGTTACGGCTTGTAAACGTTCCCTTGAATTCCGCAATGCGTGCCTTTTCGGTACCGTCGGGAAGAAGGGTACGGCGCTGTGCGCTGAATTCCTTCGGCGCGTTCCATTTTTTAAAGAAGAATTCGCCGTACTTGTTTGCATAGTAAACGCAGGCGTTGATATAATGAGCTTTGCCCGCTTCAAGAATAATCTCCGCATCGTTATTTGCATATACGGTTTCGCTTTCGCTCATATCCTTGTTTGCCGAATAATCAATTTTAAAGCTTGTAAAGCCGTTGCCGGTAAGCTTAAGGGAAAGCTTGTCCCTTACAAACCAATATTTTTCAATGCTTACCGTCGGCGTTGCGTCAACAAGGCTTATTGTATAGTCAATGTCGGCCTTGCTGCCGTTTTTAGCTGTGTCGGATTTGATAATAAAGCTCTTGGTTTTGTGGTCTTTGATTAAGAAGTAGCCGTCAAACTTGTTACCGCTTGTATAGTGCTTGTCAACCTCGTCCTCGGCGTAAATAACAAGCGGCTTTGTTGAGGTTATTTTTACTCTTACGCGGGAAGCGCCCTCGGGAAGAGTGTTAACATAATTAAATATGTGCGTTTCGTCCGAGCTGCTTATGTGTTCGTTAATTACGTCGTTGGGCGCAATATCGTGAACACTTGATTTTGCAAAGGCGGTAATGTTCATACCGCCGATGACTGAAATCAGCATTAAAAATGCTAAAAATAAACTTCCGCTTTTTGTTAAAACCTTTTTCATAATTCAATCTCCCTTTTTATTTAATACTATGATTTTACGTTAATGGTTAATTCCTTTTCATTATTAGGACCTATTTCGCTGCTTTTTTGAATGCTCATAAATGTAATGGTTTTGGGAAGGCTTTTTCCTTCATAACCCGGAAAATTTAAAAAGAATTGAAGTTTTTGCTCTCCGAGTATTTCATTGTTTACATCTGTAATATAGTAAACGTTACCGTCAACTGTTTTCATTTTTATTTTTCCGTTTACGAAGCCTAAACGGTAATCAGTTTTTTCGGAATGGTTATGTATCGTACAGTAAATTGTTGAGCCTTCAATATAATCCATACTGATTTCAAGGTCTTCAACCTTGCCGCTGCCGCTGAGCTGAATCCTTCCCGACGCATTTTCCGCTTCTTCGGTCGCTACTTCTGTCGGCTGCTGTGAGGAAGCCTGATTGCCGTCTATAGCCGAGGAAACGTCCTCAATGCGTTGGCTTGCCTGCTCCTGAATGTCCGAAACCTTTTCGCTTACCTGCGAGGCGTTTGACTGCAGGGCGTTAAGAAGCGCGGCGGCGTCGGCGTCGGAGCTTGACGAGCAAGCCGCAAACGAGCTTGCGATGATTAGTGATAATAGAATTACTGCGAGTTTTTTCATTTTTTATCTCCCTTAAATATATTGAAAAGTTTCCTTTCATTTGTTAGTGGAAGAAAAATGAAAATATGCCGAAAAATTTTTAAAAAATTTTTTCAAATAAAAAAAGAGCTGTTAAAAACAGCCCCTTTTAGCGATTATTTCTTTTTTAAAACGAAAACAAGCCAGCCGTTATTTTCGCGGCGTTCAATAATTTCAAACCCGTTTTCTTTAAAAGAAGCGGTAACGTCGCCCTCTCTTGTTTCAATAATTCCGCCGGTGATATAAACGCCGCCGTCCTCAAGAAAAGCGCCAACCTGTTTATTAAACATCATAATAATATCGGCAACGATGTTTGCAACTATTACGTTGAATTTTTCGCTTACCTTATCCGAAAGGTCGCCCTGAACAACCTTGAATTTTGATTCGTCAAAGCCGTTTTCAAGCGCGTTTGCTTTTGCGGTTTTAACCGCAAGGGAATCTATGTCAACGCCGAAGGCGCTTTTTGCCCCGAGAAGAAGAGAGGCTATTGAAAGTATTCCGCTTCCGCAGCCGATATCAAGAACCGTACTGCTTTCGGAAATATAGCTTTCAAGCGTTTCAAGGCAAAGCTTTGTGGTCGGGTGAGAACCCGTTCCGAAGGCGAGCCCCGGCTCGATGTTAAGAACCTTTCTGCCCTGCGAATCAAAATCGTTTATCCAAAGCGGACGGATAAGCAGCTTTTCGCCTATAGGCATAGGGCGGAAATACTGCTTCCAATTATTTTGCCAGTCCTCGGTTTTACAGTCGGCAACGTTGATTTTATGCTCAATTTTACATTCGTTAAGGCGTTCCTCCAAAAAGGCAACCGCCTCAAGCGGATTCTCCTCGGGGTTAACGTAAATGTGGATTATGCCCTTAGTTCTGTCGCGCTTAAGAAGCTCCTCGTCTATAAGGTCAAGGTGGGCTATCTCAAGCGTTTCTTCAACAAGCGATGAATAATCCTCAATATAAATACCGTAAGGAACTACCATATTTGCTATTGAGCCCGCAAGGTCAATATCCTTTGTATTAACGGCGATTGTTATTTCGTTCCAGCTGTCGTGGGCAACCTCGTTAGTCATTCCCATAATTATTTTTCGCCGCCTTCCGTAAAGTTAACGCTGTGGTGAGGGTCTGAAAGAGAATGGCGGTAAAGCTTGCGGTTGTCAAGCGCCCACTGCCTTTCGGTGAATTTTCCTTCATCAACCTTTTCGGTTGCAGCGTTAACCTCAAATATTGTTGCGTCAAGATTGTCAAGTTCGGAAAGAACTATAGCCTCAAGGAACATAGGCCTTACAGCCGCTCCGAATTCGGGAACGCCGTGATGAGAGATTATCATATGTTCAAGAAGGGTAACCTCCTCGCTGTCAATGCCGAGCTCCTTCGCCGCATCGTTAACGTAAATAGCGCCCTTAACAAGGTGGCCTATAAGTTCTCCTTCTGCTGAGTAGCCCTTTGCAAGGCCCGTGTTACCCGTTTCAAGCTCCCAGGTTTTTGCAACGTCGTGAAGAATTGCGCCCGAAATAAGAAGCTCGCGGTTAATGCTCGGGTAAATTTTACACATCTCCTCAGCCATTCTTACAATACTCATCGTATGGTACATAAGCCCGCCGACTACCGCGTGGTGAAGCTTAAGCGCGGCAGGGTATGAAACAAGCTTTTTCTTGTTTTCGGTGATTATTTTAAGAACTATTGCCTTAAGATTTTCGTTTTTAAAGGCCTCAACCTTTCTGTAAAGCATATCAAAAAGCTGCTCTCCGCCGATTTCCGTTACCGGAACAAGGTCCGAAAGATTGTAGGCGTCGCCGTCGTTTGCCGGGCGAATTTGTGAAACGCGGAATTGGTCGTGACCGTTATACTGTTCAATATTGCCGCGGATTTTAACAATCATATCCTGTTCAAAAACGCCGTTTGAGCTAAAATCCCAAACCTTTGCGCTCATCTCGCCGTCTTTATCCGAAATAATTAAATCAAGATAGGTTGAGCCGTTTTTCGTTTTCTTTTCCTCGCATTTTTTAAGAATAACAAATCCGTCAACCATTCCGTTAGGAAGCTCAGTAAAATTCATAGTAATATCTCCTGTAATTATTATCAATTTATTATACAATAATAAAAAAGCTAAGGCAAGCATAACTTGCCGTAGCTTTTTATTAAGACGTATACACGTTTATGTAATTTTTATCAAAGCTTGAGCTGTTCGTAATTACTCCCGTATCTGAGCAATTATTAAAGCGAATATTCACCTCGTTTTCGGATAAGCTTGCCAATACTATTCTTCCTCCGCCCAAATCGCAATTATTGAATATCGTTTCGCAGGGAATAAGGCCGCCTTGTTCTATCGGCTGATTGTGAACGTTGTTATGAGCATAGTAAATATGGTTATATTCCGTGCCCGAATAAGTTTTCTGGCTTCCCGTAAAGGTTATGCTGTTCCATACGCATTTTTCAAATTGCGCAAGTCCGCAGCCGACGGCATAATGCTTTGCGTTATCGTTAACGCAGTCGGGATTACCCTGAAAATTGATTATAAGGTTGCTGAATTCCCAGTCGGCGCCTATTCCGTTACCCGCGGTGTCAAGATGAATAACATACCTTAAGTTCCTTCCTACCAGCTTGAAGCCCTTAACCGAAGTCGTTATTCCAAGCCTTCCCGGGCGGCAGCCGCCGCAAATTTCAAATATCGCCTTGCTTTGAACCTTGCTGTAAGTGCAAACCGCGCCGTAATCACGCTTTGAACCGTCGTAATATATTACGCAGTTTTCGGGATGCTCGGTATTGCCCTCGTAGCTGACGTAGTTTTTACAAAGAATAGCTCTTGTTAAATCGCTGTCTTTAAGCGTGCTTAACTCGTTATATTCACCGTCTGCAACCTTAATTGTATAGCGGTTGAAATAACTGTTGTCAGTTATAACGCTGTTTGCATAGTAAAGCGTTGCGTAAGGATTATTAACGCTTCCGTCGCCGCTTTCGTCGCTGCCGTTTTGCGAAACGTAAAGCGTGTTGTGTTTTACGTTAAAATAGTCGTTGCGGCAGTAAACGTATAAGCAAAGGCCGAACATATTTTTTTCATCGGTTCGTAAAGTGGTTCTGTATTTCCATACTGAGCCGTCTTCGGTGTAAACGTTTCCGCATTTTGAGGCTTTGGCGTTAGCGGCGCCGATTTCGGAGTTCAGCGTGCCGGCGGCCTTCATCGTTGTCATTCCCTCGCACATTACGGGCTTATCGGCGTAAACAAGAATATATATTTCCCGTTCATTCTCAATAATAAAAGAGGAGGAGAATTTAAAGCAGCATTCCGTATCGCTCGGCGAAACGCGCGTTTTTGTTAAATAATGTACTGTTTTTAAATCAGCCGAAGCAACTGCGCAGGTAAGCTCGCATTCCTCGGTAACCATAGTTTTTAAATAGATTTTTGTAATCGGGGATTTAGGATTTTTAATTCGCGTTCCGTAGCCGTAATTAGTATTTGTTCCGGAAGCTATGAGCGAAAAGTTAACGGCGGTTGTTGCTCCGTAAAGATGGTCGCCGAGCGCGGAAAGCACAGGCCCGTTATTTCTTATTGCATTTATCAAACCGTTTTTCAGTTTTGTAAACCAGTTATCAACCGCCGCCGAAGCGGTGTTAACTGCTTTTGAAGGGGAGGCGCTGTTTTTAGAAGCTATAACAAAATTAAGCGTTTTACTTCCCTTATACTGCCCGATGAACGTAACTTCGGCACGGGCAATCCCTGCCCTTTTGTTATTGTAATAATGAACGGCATAAAAGCTTCCGCTTACGTTTTTGCCGTTTTCATCCTTAATTATTACTTTTGGCTTTATATAAGCTCCGGTGTATTTATATTTATCCTTTTCAAGGTAAACCTTTTTTATCCGCGGAGTTTTTACCAATTCTTCTTTGCCGCATACCGAACAGGTCTTTTTAACAAGCCCCGTACAGTCAAAGCCCGCTTTTTGAACAATCCTCAGCCTGTAACTGTGAACCTTACACCCGTTTTCTTCATTACCCTTAGCCTCGTTATATTGCGCAGGTAAAAGCCTTGAGCTGTTTATTGAAACCTTTTTGAACATATCGGGGCTTGCGGTTGTATATTCAATTTCGTTTTGCGTTTCTTCGGCAAGGGAAGAAACGGGGCTTGTTATTCCCGTAATCAGAATTATCAGCGAAATTAATATGGCGACTGTTTTTTTCATATGCCTGCTCCAAAATAAAAAAATGCGCAGCCGAAGCTACGCATTAAAAACGCAGCTCAACCGTCGCCAAACAAAATTCACATAATCGCTCAAAAAAGCGTATGCAAAAAAGAGCATGCATTTTTAACAGGGTTAAAAAACAGCACACGCTGATGTACGAGCAATATTATAGTTATGTGAATTTTATTTGGCAATATTATTTTAGCATTAATATTATTTTCAGTCAACATAAAAAAATACGGGCATTAAATAATGCCCGTATCGGTTAAATAAGTCTATTTTGTTTTTACGGCTTTAACCTTGCTCCACTCGCTGTAAACAGTAATAATACCTATCTTTCGGTAAGTTCTTATTCTTATATAGTATGTTTTGTTTTTTGAAAGCTTTTTGATTTTTCTTTTTACTGTTTTAGCTTTTTTTATTTTAATTATTTTTTTATTTTTAGTAAATCCTTTGTTTCTTGCATACTGTATTTCGTATCCTGTTACGTCCCTTGCTTTTTTCCAGTAAAGAACAATAGTCTGATTTTTTCTCTGCACCTTTTTTATCTTAGTCGTTCTCATTACAAATGAAACCGGCTTTATAATTTCGGATGTATCATTTTCAGAAGGCTGCTCAGGCGTTGAGGGCTCCGGTGAGGGAGGCTCTGAATAATCGGGGTTCAGAGTGCCGCAACCGTTAAGGCAGTATTTACTTTCTGCAGTAAAGCTGTGTTCGGTTTTTTCAAGCTTCTCTGTTTTCTGCTCCTTGCAATAATCCGAAGCGCAAGTGTAAATAATTTCCCCTTCTTCTGTACAGCTCGGCTGTTTGGTAATAACGCCTTCATCAAAAGTGTGTTCTTTATGCCCTGTAACGGTTACGGTTACAGGCGTATCCGTTTTCGGGAGTTCTACGGTAAATACGGATTTATCATTGTTTCCGGAGCAGTAAATCCATGTAGAGAGGAAAGAGCGGTTGTCTTTATCTGTTTCGCTGAAAACAGTATGTTCTGTGTGAGATGCATCATATGGATTTGAGCATTTTACGGTTGCTTTTATATTTGCCTTTAAATCCTCTCCGTTAATCTCAATATTAAAAAATCCGCCGTTTAAAGGGTGAAGTGTAAAAATAATTGCCGTATTTTCAGTGCTTTGAATGCTTTCTCTGTATTCGGATTCTAAGTCTGAAATACTGTTAATGTCCTTATTAACAACAGGTTTATCGTAAATATATCCGAGCTCCGCAAGCTTTTCATAAATTGCCTGAGCTAATACCTTACCGCCCGTTGTTGTTTTCCAATGCAAACCGTCGTTATAGAATTCTGCGGGGATAGTACCTGCATCAAGCTGTAATTGCTCGTCCTCTTCAATCGTTAAATCGCTGCAAATTGTATATGCATTTTCAATAAAGTATTCTCTTGTATTAAGAAAATGCTTATTGAATCTTCGGTCCATTATGCTTTCATAAAGGCGGTAACTTTCGGCAGAACAGCTACCTGCCGCAATTCCGACTACAATATAATTTTCACATTCGCAGTAATCAATAAGGGCTTGAAGCGTGTTTGCTATATCGTTTATATGGGCTTCATCATCGTTTACAACATCGTTTGTACCGAGATAAACTAAAAGCGTCTGACCCTTTTTATATTTTGCGTTGAGTTGAGTTATAATATCGCTGCCTGCGCTGACATTGACTTCTTCTCCGTCGGTAAGTCTTCTGAAATATGTTATATCGTTATCTTTATCGTAGGAGAATATTCCTTCAACTCCGCAAATTGACGCAATATTAACTCCGCCTGTGTCCTGCGCTATTTTATAAGCCCAGCGGGTGTAAGGGGAGGTGAGCTTTACCTCGACGGGTGTGTTTTTTGATTCGGGAATTGTAAAATCCTCGGCAATTTTTACTTCATAACCGGTTACGCCCATTCTGCGCAATCCGTTTACAGCCTGGTCGTTTTCAACTCCGTAATTATAAACTATGCTGTTATCCTTAAACATAGCGTTTAACTGCGGAATATAATAGTTGCCTGCGGTTAAGCTGTCGCCGATGGCGTATATCTCGTTATATTCAATGGGCGTGCCGTCAAGCGTTTCAACTTTTATTGTGTGGCGTCCTTTTGCAACAAGGTTCATCGCCGATTTAAGCGTTGCGCTGTTATTCGGAACCTTCAGCGTAAGAGACGATTCGTTAAAATAAGTTGTTGTTGAACGGGAGGAAATAGTTATCCCCGTGTTTTCGCCTTCAAAAACAATTTCGCCCGAAACGTTTTGAGCGTACATAAGAAAGCCGTTAGCGCTTGACGGGATATGCGCGCTCACCCTTTCAAGCTCGGTGCTTGTATATCCGTAGGCGGAATTGTTGTTAATTATCTGAACGGAGGTCGGATTTGAGGGAAGAGAGGTTATGTCTTTTAACGAAATGCAATTAGTAAAAGCAATTTCGGTATTGGTATTAAAGCCCGATAAATCATAGTATTCCTTGAGCGAACGGCAGTTTTTAAAGGTGTATTTAAAGCTGTGAACGCTCGTTGCTTCATTTATAAAATGACCGCCGTTTTCAATTCTAACGGTTTCAAGATTTACCGCGCCGTTAAACAGAGCGGAATTGTATTGAAGATAAATTCCTTCTTCAAAAAGAATATTTTTAACGGTGGTATTACTGTCAAAGCTGTTATTAAGAGCAACGCTGTAGGTTTTACCGTTATAATCCATTTTGCTCGGAATTTTGATGTTGCTGTATTCACCGTTATATTGCGCAAGTAAAAGCCTTGAGCTGTTTATTGAAACCTTTTTGAACATATCGGGGCTTGCGGTTGTGTATTCAATTTCGTTTTGCGTTTCTTCGGCAAGGGAAGAAACAGGGTTTGTTAACCCCGTAATCAGAATTATCAGTGAAATTAATATGGCGACTGTTTTTTTCATATGCCTGCTCCAAAATAAAAAAATGCGCAGCCGAAGCTACGCATAAAAAACGCAAGCCCCAACTGTCGCCAAACAATTTTACAAGACACTATTCACGAAAAAACAGCACGGTAAATAAGAGCATGCATTTTTATCAAAAGATAAAAAGCCGCCTGCTTTTTCATGAAAATGATAATAGTATTTACTTGTAAAATTATTTGGCAATATTATTTTAGCATTAATACTATTTTCAGTCAACATAAAAAAATACGGGCATTAAATATGCCCGTATCGGTTAATTAAGTCTATTTTGTTTTAACGGCTTTAACCTTGCTCCATGCGGAGAATTCCTTTTTACCGTTGATTACTTTATAAGCGCGGATTCTTACATAGTATTTTTTGTTTGATTTAAGCTTTTTGATTTTGCGCTTAACCGTCTTTGCCTTTTTAACGTTGACGATCTTTTTCTTTTTAAAGCTCTTCTTTAATGAATACTGAATCTGATAGCCGTCAACGCCTTTAACCTTGCGCCACTTAACGGTTATTGCCTTCTTGCCCTTCTTAAGCTTCTTAAGCTTAGCCTTGCCGAGCTTTTTAACAGTTTTCTGCGCCGTCAGTATAGTTCCGCAAACGCTGCAGTGAGAGCCCGCGGTTTTGCCTTCCTTCTTAAAGGTCGGCGCAACTGCACGGTCCTTAATAACGGTGTGGGCTGCAAGGGGAAGGGCTTCGCTCTTTTCGTTGTCGCAGAGAACGCAGGTGAAAATATCCCTGCCCTCTTTTACGCAGGTTGCCTTTTCTGTTGCGCTGTATTTATAGATATGCTCTTTTTCGTCATAGTTAAATTCTTCTACAGCGCTTGCTAAATAATAAAGCGAAAGAAGCGCGTCTCTTGTAGCATAGTTATCAGGCTCTCCGTATACGGTGAAGATTCCCGTTTTATCCTCAAAGTTTTCAACAAGCAGTTTGTAGTAGGAATAAGCGGTATCCATATCGCCTACGCTCGCAAAAGCAGCCATTGAAAGCGCCGTTGAATCGGCGTTTGCGTCTTTAGCCATAACGCTGTCGCAATAAGAGCCCGTTTCTTTCAAATACGTTTTTATAACAGCCTTGGCGTCATTTACATATTCGCTGTATTCATCTGCATAAGGCGCAATGGAAATAAGAAAATGGCATGTGTTATCGCAGCAAAAGAAATGGTTTATGTGCATTCCGCTGCCGAGGACATAATAATTATCTATCATATCCTGAATAATAGCCTTTGCTTTATCGGGCTTGGCTGTTTCAATAGCGTATTTATAGTGATACTGATGCGGTCTTGCTTCCTCAATATCAGCCGCGTCAAGAGCCGCTTCAATATCATAACCGTAAAAATCGGTTGGGTCGTAGCCAAGCTCTTCAAGCGAAATAATAACCGCCCCGTAAAGGCCTAAGTTTTCTTTGCCTGAATACGAAGAAATAAGCTTTCCGCTGTTTGAATCAAGGTTGCTTTTAACGCTTTGAGCATAGCTCTCTGCAAAGCCGCTTACATCATAGCCCGAGCGTATTAGGTTTACAAGCTCAAGGCTTGAATCAACGTTGAATTCCTTTGTTTCGGAATAAACAAAATCAGCTGCCGCCTCCTGCTGCTCAGAGATATAATCAAGAAGCTTTGAGCCTGCCTCAATTCTGCAGTAAGCAGGGAAAGAGTATGCCGTGCCCGCGGATTTTGCAACAATATGGTATTCGTCAATTTCGGTAACGTTAACCGTGATTTTTCCGTTTTCATCAGTCGTGCCGTAATCTAATCCGTTAACCGTTACCGCAAGCCCCGCCGCGGGAGTGTTACCGCTCCAGCCTGCAACGGTAAAGGTAATGTCAACCTTGTCGCCGATATAAGCATTCTTTTCGGTTTCGTCTGCAAAAACATAGCTGTCGCTCCAATATGAGCTATCCTGATAAACGCCGAAATAAGCAAAGTCGCCGTCCGCTATTACGTCTGTAAGTCCGCCTGACATAACGTTGTTGTTCCAGTAACCTACCGAGCTTGTAGCCTCGCCGAAAAAGGACGTGATTTTTGCCCAGCCCTCGCTTGTGTCAACCGTAAACGGCGCATAATCGCTAAAATCCTCGCCGAAGACTTCAATGTGAAGCGCAATCGCCGCGTCAAGCATTGTTGGTTCGTCGGAAGAATCGTTAAAGCCTGTCTTTGCAGCATAAGTATCGGAAAGGTCTGAAGATACCTCTGTTTCAAACGGTTGAATAACAAATTCGCCTACAGCCGCACCGGTGAGTGTAATCTGAGCCGTTTTTGCTTCATCTGCAAAAGCGGTAAGCGCCGAAAGGCTTGTACAAGCCAAAACCGCGGCAAGGAATAATGATAATAGCTTTTTCATATTTTTACCTCCTTAATAAAAAAGCTCTGCCGAGGCAGAGTGGGGGATTTTTTGCGCACCAAAATAAAACGCAAGTTCAAATCCTTCCTCTTGCCCAAGGGTTAAACTTCTGATTTAAAGCTCGTCTCCCGGCTTATGGTATAGCGTTGCGCGGCTGACTGCCTTCTCGGTTTCCCAATGGCTGCTGCAGCCTTCTTCCAAATACGGTAATGGCGGTTGCTGAGGATTCCGACCTCATTCCGTTAGCTTTAAACCTGCAAAGGGTATTATATCATATTATATCCGTATTTACAAGTAATAATTAATTGTTGCAAGAAAAGGCAAGATGTGGTAATATTTTATTGATATTTAATAAAGGAGATGTGTTTATGGATTTACAAAAAATCATAGACAAAAAGGACTGGGCGGCAAAGTATACTATTGATGAAATTACCCATATCATCAAAACCTTTGAAAAAAGAGACCCCGGTTCAAAAGGCGAAAAGCAGTGCGCCGAGTATATGGCAAAGGTAATGGAAGAGGAATGCGGCTGCGACCCGAAGCTTACCAAAATTGAAAGCTTTAAGGAAAACCCCGGCTCCTTCTTCGGATGGATTTATTTTACAATTACTTTTGTTTTAATCTCAATTGCAATGTATTTTATTACGCCGCTTGTAGGTGTTATTTTAATTCCCATAGGTCTTATTATTGTTCTTATGGAATTCGGCGTTTACAAAAAGTGCGTTGACTGGGCTTTCCCTGAAAAAACGGGCCATAACGTAACCTGCGTTAAGCCGCCTAAGGGAGAGGTTAAAAGACGTATGGTTTTCAACGGCCATACCGACGCCGCATGGGAATGGCCGGTTAACTACGCTCTCGGCGGAGTAGGCTTTGAAGGCCATGCAATCATCTGTGCTGTTGGCGCAGTTTTCTACATCGTTGTTTCTGCTCTTTACCTCGCAAAGTTCGGCATTAAGGGTATCGCATTAACCGATTTAACCTATGCAGCTTCGCCCTGGTTTGTAAAGGCGGCTTTTTGGGGACTTCTTTTCGTTCCGTTTGAATTCGGCCTTTACTTTATGTGGAACGAGCACAGAATCGTTGACGGCGCTAACGATAACCTTACGGGCTGTTATATCGGTATCGCCCTTCTTAAGGCGCTTCAGGACGAGGGAATTGAGCTTGAAAACACAGAGCTTGCCGTTGTTAACTGCGGCTCTGAGGAAGCGGGCCTTCGCGGCTCAAAGGCTTGGAGCGAGGCTCATAAGGGCGAATGGCAGGACGTTCCGACGTTCTTCATTTCTTACGATACTATTTTTGACCCGAAGTATTTAATGGTTAACTACCGCGACCTTAACGGAACCGTTAAATCGGATAAGGACGTTTCCGACCTCTTCCTTGAAGCGGCAAAAGCTATTGACGTTCCGATTAAGAAGGGCTGGGTTCCTCCGCTCGGCGGTGCAACGGATAACGCTGCGTTTAACCAGGCAGGCTTCCGCTCAACAGGTATTACAGGCCTTAACCATAAGCTTGAAAACTACTATCATACCCGCCGCGATACATACGATAATATGAATCCCGAGGGTATTGCAAATTGCTTTGCCGCTACGGCAAAGGCGCTTGAAATGTTTGATAACGGAGCAAAGCAGTAATGGCTTTACCTAAAGACCCGTTCATCCTTTTAAGCGTAATCAATACAAAGCTGCGCGATTTTTACCCGAGCCTTGACGCTCTTTGCGAGGGCGAGGGCGAAAATAAGGAAGCGCTTGAACAAACGCTGAACGCGGCAGGCTTTGAATACGTTGAAGGATTAAATCAGTTTAAATAAAAACAGGGCGACCTTCGTTTCATAACGAAGGTCGCCTTATTTTCTTGCGAATATTTATTTGCCTTCGTTCAGTCGCGCCTTTTTGAATACTTCATTATCTGCGACGTGGGAAAGGCGAAGGGCTTAAGCGAAAGAACAAGAACTATTATCATTCCTAATGAAAGGTAAATTAACTGGCCGGTGAAGGTGTTTGTCATCTTAGCGGCAATTCCGCTGTAAACAAGCGCAAATATAATCGGCGTATGCCAAAAATAAACCTGAAGCGTACGCGACCCGAAGGTTGAAACAGCGGGAAGCTTTTTATCGGGAATAAGGCAAATGAGCGCAAAACCGAGCGCCGCCGAGAATAAATACCATAATATGCGCAGGGGAACGCCGTAAGGGATAAGAATGTCGGGAAGAAGGCGGTACGCGGCTTTTCCCGCGCAGTAGAATACGGAGGTCAGCTTGCCGATATTATCTCTTGTAATAATCATAAATACCGCCCAGCCGATAAGAACAAGCGCGCCTGCAGGCTTAAGCCATTTTTTCTTTGTTAATTCAACGAGCTTATCGCGGTTAATTATTGTTCCCAATATGAAAAACGGGAAGAATACTATTACCCTTGTAAGCGCAAGGAAGTGATTTATCTCGTTTGTATATCCTATCAAAAATGAAACTAAAAACGAAAAGGAAAGAAGCAGTTTAGGGTTGATTTCCCTTAAAAGGTACATCCCGATATAGAAGAAAGCCATCGCGTAAAGGTACCATTCAATGCCGCGGACGTTTAGAATATCAGGCGCGGCCTTCCTTTTGAAAACAATTTTGATTAACGTGTTTACAGCCGTCATTCCCAAAGCGCAGAAAAGAAAGCTGAAAACCTTTTGAGCAACGTTTTTGTTTTTATAAAATAAGCCTGAAACGAAAATAAACAGCGGCATATGAAAGGCGTATATATACTGACGCGTTAAGGTGTAGGTCGTTACCTTATCCCACCCGGGATAATAATCCGCCATATGGCCTATTACAACAAGAGCTATAAGGACGAATTTTAAATTGTCATACTTAAAAATTCTTGACGGCTTTTCCATAATCTCTCCTATTTATGATATTTTGTATTGTTTGAAATTGAAAGCGCGCGGTAAATCTGTTCAAGAAGAACAACGCGCATAAGCTGATGGGGAAGGGTTATTTTTCCGAAGGAAAGCTTTAAATTACCGAGTGCCTTAACGCTGTTTGCAATTCCGAAGGAGCCGCCGATGATAAAGGTTATCTCGCCGTATCCCGAAACCGCAACGCCCTCAAGCTTTTTTGAAATTTCCTCGCTTGAAAGCTCCGTTCCCTCAATGCACATCGGAATGATATACGACCCCTTAGGGATTTTAGCCTTAATCGCTTCGCCCTCTTTGTTTTTTACAAGTTCAATTTCCGAAGCCGAGGGGCTTTCGCCGCAGCGGTATTCCTCAATTTCAACAATATTAACCTTGGCAAAGGCGCCAAGGCGTTTTTTATATTCGTCGCACGCCTCGCGAAGGTATTTTTCCTTAAGGCGACCTACTGCAATTATATTTATTTTAATCATAATATTATCGGGTTTCTTTCATTTATCGGGGCGGAAACCGCAAGGCGGTAATCCTTATCAAGTTCAAAGCCCGCTCCTGTCAGGGCTGAAACCGTTGTCTGCTTTGCTATTTCGGGATAGTTGTTTTCCCTGCTTAAATGCGAAAGAACAAGCCTTGTTGTTCCGCTTTTTATAAGCTGCTTTGCAAATTCGGCGCAATCCTCGTTTGAAAGGTGGCCTACCCTTGAAAGAATTCTCTGTTTAAGTATGTATGGGTACGGGCCGTTTTGAAGCATCATAATTTCGTGGTTGCTTTCAAGAAAAACAAGGTCGCTGCCCCGGATTGCGCTTTTCGCCTCGGGCGTAACGTAGCCTGTGTCCGTACAAACCGAAACCGCGCGTCCTCCGGGAAGATTGAAACGGTAGCCGTAGCATTCAACGCTGTCGTGGCTGTTTTTAAAGGGAATAATTTCAATTCCGCCGAGCTCCGCGCCCTTTTCAATCGGGTTGGTCGGAATTTTCTCATTAAGGCGGTCGTCCTTCCAAAGCTTTTCGGTTATCATATCGCTTGCAAAAACGGGAATTTTGTAGCGCGAAGCAAGAACCCTAAGTCCCTTAACGTGGTCGTAATGCTCGTGCGTAACAAAAATAGCCGAAAGCTCAGAAGCGTCTTCGCCTATAGAATAAAGCTGCTCCTCAATTCGCTTTGCGGTAACGCCCGCGTCAACAAGAATTTTTGTTTCCCTGTCTGAGATGAATATTGAATTTCCGCTGCTGCCCGAAAAAAGCTGACAAACCTTAGCCATAATTACCTCAAATATAAAGGGGCGAAGCTCGCCCCTCTGTTTTTTCTTATCCTACGGAAGAAACGCTTTGCGCCTCCTTAACCTCAACGCGCTTTATGTTTGCGCCGAGGGCGGAGAACTTTTCAACAACGTCCTCGTAGCCTCTGTCAATATACTGGATGTTTTCAACGGTTGTTACCCCGTCGCAGACCATACCGGCAATGATAAGCGCCGCGCCTGCGCGAAGGTCGGTAGCTTTAACCTCGCATCCTGCAAGGCTTTTAACGCCTTCAATAACGGCAACCTTGCCGTCAACCTGAATGTTTGCGCCCATTCTTAAAAGCTGGCCAACGTATTGAAA
>ONCR01000006.1 GCA_900316345.1 uncultured Eubacteriales bacterium
GTTGTATAGGTTGTTGCGCCTTCAGCCGTTGCAGCCGCGCCGCTTGCTACCGATGCGCCGTTGCCTTCAACCGCTAACGTTAAGCTGTCGCCTGCGTTATACTTAGCTGTATAATCAGCAGTCTTGTTTTCATCGTCGATTACCTTTTCCCATGAAGAGAAGGTGTAGAACGGAACCTCTTCGGGCTTAACCGTTTCGCCGCCGATGGTGAAGGTTTCGGTATTAGCTTCCGGAAGGTCAGCCTTTGCGCAGTAGTAAATTGCAATTACAGTACCGTAAATGTTTCTGATGCGAACCGTGTACTGGCCATCAACAGGAGTTTTATTGCTGATTTTAGCGGTTACAGCCATATTGCTCTTAACTACTCTTGAGAAGGTTGAACCGTTAACGGTTGCCTTTGTTGAGCCTGTTGCATCGGTGTAACCGGGAGCATCAAAGCCATGTTCGATGGCATCTGCAAGCTCACCGTCGTAATAGGTAATCGAGAATACAGAATTAGCCTGTGCTTCGCTCGGAATAGCAAGATTAATTGTATCGCCGTAATAAGCGGTTATTTCCTGCGTATCCTGAACGTTAGCGCCGTTCTTTGTAACGTCGTATGTTATGCCGAACTGCTTAACATAGGTGTTATCAGCTTCAAGAACGCTTACGAGGGTAAGAAGGTCCGCAGTAATCGGGTCAGTTTCCTTAGTACCCGTAATCTTAAGCTCTGTGCCTGCCGTAAAGTCTGAATTTCCTGTTACAGTTGCATAAGTTGATGCCTGATCAGCAGTTGCAGCAGTGTAAACTGAAGCTCTTGTTGCAAGCGCTTCATCAATCTTAGCCTGAGCGGAAGCAATGTACTTATCCTTATTAATTGAAGAATTAACGATTGTATAAGCCGCATTGTAGCTCTGGTATGCATCGTTATCATCAACAACGCCGATGTTCATATCCGAAAGCTCTTTGTTTTCGGTGTTTACATCTGTTTGATTTTCGGAAAGCTCTGCGAATTCACCGCCGCCGATATCAACGTAGGTTGCGCCGTAGGTTGTGCTCTTTTCTTCAACAGTTGAGCCGGTACCTGCCGTTCCGTCTGCGGGAGCAGAGGAGAGCCTGTAAACGTTGTAATCAAGCTTTGTTGAATCATCGCTTTCATCTCTCGTTACGCCGAGAAGTTCGTTAAGCGATTTAGTTTCGGTTGTAGCATATCTTGCCTTGCCGGTTTCGGTTTGAACAACACCGTCTCCGGTGTCAAACGGAACGCCGTCAGCTTCTACAATCTTGTTGTAAAGCGCTGCCCATTGGTCATAGCGTAAGGTTTGAGTGCCGTCGGTGTAAATACCTGCCCTAACAAGAGGAGTTTTAACAACTCTTGAAGTATTTTCAAGCTCGGAGGTAACTACCTTCGGCATAAGCGAATCCTTGATTTCTTCAAGGGCTTCTCTTATTGTGTCATAATCTGCGCCTGAGTAATCGGAATATCTCCAATAATCCTCATCGTAGATATCGTTAAGGTCCATAAGGTCGGAGTCGATGTCGGTATCCGGGGTAAGGCCTGCAAGGTCAGTGTAGTAAGCAACTGCCTTTTCGATTGCCTTGAAGTTCTTTTCGTAATCGTCGATAGATTCTTTGGTGTAATCGCCTGTTACCTTAGCGGCATCAATTTCTTCCTTAATAGCCTTATACTCTTTTTCAACCTCTTTATAGTCCTCAACGGTGTAAAGATGTTCGTAAGCTTCGATAACGTCGGCAATAAGCTTAGCCTGTACCTGGTCGGTGTTAACGGTTACGCCTGCATCCTTAAATACGTTTGAACCGCCGTTTGAGGTTACGTAAATCGGGGTTGTTCCGTTGTAAGCAGTTACGTATTCGTCGCCGCTTGTCATTACGGAATGAAGGTCTTCGTACTCATCCTCGCCTGCAAGGTCGTTTTGAACGGTGTTAGTCGGGTTGTTAACGAACCATTCAAGCCTTGCAAGAGCGTCGATGTAATCGCGGTATGACTTAGCGGAAATATCCTCAACATAAAGGTTACCCTCTGCGTCGCCGATTACCTCGCCCTGAGTTACGTCCATATTTGTGTCTACTGTCGGTCTACCGTCAGCGTCAAGCGTTACGTGGCGCTTGCCGTCTTCGCCCTTAGGAGCAACGAGGCGCTTAAGAGCAAAGTTTTCCATAAAGTCACGCGCAGCGCCCTTATCGCAGGTAGCAACACCGATGTTGTAATAATGGTAGTTTTCTTTACCTATGAAACGTCCGCCATCAACACCAGTGTCTGATACTTTATGGTATGAACCCATCTCGAGGATATAGTTTGCATAATTTTCAGCTGAAACATCAATATCACCATAGTTACCACTACCGGCTGCCTGTGCAGTTGCCGAATTAGATGTCCAATGCTCTTTTTTACCTTTACTTTGAACATTATAATAGTAATAGTAGTCTTTAATATTGCTATAGGTATTACGCGTTACACGATCTTTACCGGTAAAGGTTGCAATACCCCACCAGTTATTAGTATCATCCTTACCGTTTGAGCCTGTTGTATAGGCTTTCTGACCTGAATAATCGTAGAACTCTGGTTTTGTTGATGTGCTACCGTCAATATAACCGTTATCAATATTTCCGTTGTCACTATTTTTAAGTGTTTGCAATGTTGCTACTTTTGTACCGTGAACAAGATTTCCGTTTGTATCTCTGTGGAGAGTAAACCAATAGAGATATCTGTTACGATAATCATTGTAGAATTTTGAAGCGCCTTCAAGACTATCTCGCGGTTTTCTGTCGTCAGTATGGAACAACATTTCATCAGCAAACCAGCGTCTATATCCGCCAATTGCTACCCAAGTTGCAAAGGAAGCTCTATTGGTATTCATTATTCCTGCATTTTTAACAATATCCTCACCGTCGTTACCAACCCCCAATGTATAAGTAACTTCTTCTTTAGGAGTAATCGTCGCTGCTTTTGATGAATAACTTACGTTAAGACCCGTTGTATTTCTTGCATATGATGTTACGTCAAAAATTGAAGCCTTTTCACAAGTATCCCAAAGGAAGTTGTTAGTTTTCATATTGAACTTATAGCCAGTAGGAATTCCGCCGCTTGTTGTAATTACAGGAGCAACAGTATTGCTGTCTCTGTTGGTGTCATATAGCGTTGTATCCGAATAGTCAAAGTAATAATTTACATCAACTATGTCCGGAGTAGCAATAAACGAGTTCGGTGCATCATCCTTATGTTCCTGTGTTGAGAATGAACCTGAATTTACGCCAACACTGTCGTCATAGAAATTAAACAGTGTTTTAATTTTAGAGATAGATTTAAGGTCTGTAGATGAAGTTACAGAAGATTCAAAATCTGTAAGATAACCGGAAACGCCATGACCATCGCCTATTTCTGTTGTTGTTCCGCCTGCTGCATAGTAGAGCATTGAAGAATAATAATCTGTAGCAGAACCGTATGAATCAACAAAACGGTTAAATGTTCCGTAAGATGACTGCCTGTCATTACCAACGGCATCAGATTGACTGTTTCTGATAGCAGCAAGAGTATGCGCCCAAGCCGGGTTAGGCATTACATAACAGAATTCAAATTCGCTGTATTCAGCTCCGGTCTGAACATCCGTGTATGCAACAACGAGAGTTACGCCGACCTTCGGGTAACCGTTACGATGAACGCCGATTCCGTCGTTTTCATCATCATAATATCTGAAGAAGGATGAAACCTTACCCTCAATGCCGTAAACCTTATAAAGCTCAAGGCTCGGGTTAGCTTCAACAGCCGCGATAGCTTCCTCATCGGTTGCATAAGCAGCGGTATAGGTTCCGTTAGCATTCTTCGTGCACCACCAGCCGGTACGTGCGGTTGAGCCGCTGTCATTCATAGTAAGGTTAACGAAACGCATATTTGAACCGGTTTCACCGTAGTTACGGCAGTATTCGGTATCGTTAAGCGAAATGATGTTGCCAATCTTATCTACATCAATGCTTGCGGGGAATTTGGTAGTAAGCGTCGTGTATCTTTCACCGCCGGATGCGTAGTTGTTCTGGCCGTAGGTGTAGTTATTGGAAATCTCCTGGCCGTAAACCGCGTAACCGGAAGCGAGAGCAGCCTTACCTGCCTCAGAATCCGCTTCAACGTTACCCGCAAGACGGAGAACCTCAGCGTCGGTAGCGTGGGTATAAATTACGCCGTCCATTGAAGCAAAGTCGCCGTGAGAGATAACCTTATCAACATCGGGGATATTGCCCATTCTGTAAGCCCAGTATTGCATACCGAGCTGGCCGCTGCCGCTGCTGGCAATATCAAGAGTAGCCATCATCGGAACTTGCTTACCGTTCTTAATATGAACGCCGATTACACCCTCATGGACAGGCTCTTGAGTGTCTGCCTTAATCTGAGCATAGGTTGCAACGTCGTTATAGATTCTGATGTACTGAACCTTGTCGCCCGAAGCGTCGCGAACGAGCTTGAACTTATATCTGAATTCAGTATCATCTCTTGTGCCGAAAATAACGCCCGTGGTATTGGTTTCATCATCAAGGTTAGCAAGGATTGTGTACTGATATTCCTTGCCCCATTCAGAGTCAACCTTGAGACGCATATTGTTACCTGCGTAAAGGCCTTCAAGGTCGGAAGCCTTAACTTCCTTATAAACCGAATCTGTTCCGTTATACTGATACGGGAACATTACAAGCCAGCCGTGCTCTGTAACGCCGAGCATATTGTTAAACGAAACGTTACCGGTTACGCCGCCGCTCTGGCGTTTTGCAAGAGCGTTATCCTGAACAGCCGTCCAGTTATGGCTCTTTGACGCGTACGGTCTTGCGTGAACTGCGTTAACCCATACCCAGTCGCCGTCTGCGTTCTTAGCCTTATAGACCGAGTTATGACCGGTTGAACGGTAAGTCTTCGTATAAATGCTGATATCAAACGGGGAAAGAATCTGGTTACCGCGGTTTTTGTAAATCATCTCGCCCGTGTTGGAATCAACGCCGTTTGTACCGGCATACGGACCGAGCGGATTTTCGCTTCGGAATACACGCTCTGTATAAGAACCTTCGTTCTGACCGAAGGATACAAACAGATAATAGTATCCTTTGTGGCTGTTTTCGTCGTAGATGTACTGAACGAACGAACCTTCGCAGGAGCCCTGTCCTTCGGGTGCGCGTTCCAAATCTTGCATATATGCTCTTGAAAGCTGGGTGCCGTTAGTCTGCATAGAGTCAACATCGGGGTACTTGGCAGTACCATTACTATTGATTTCCATACCGTAGATTGCGCCGAAGTTCGGCGTTACGTTCGGTCTGCCATCCCAGTTCCATGAGCCCATTGTCATATAAAGCTCATCAGGGTTAATGTTGCCGCTTGAATCTCTGCCGTAGAATGCAGACATATCAATAGCGTTAGGCGTCCATACGTTTGACTGATAAACAAGCGAATTATATGTGTAATTTTTAATCGGGTTACTTGAAGTACACATGAAGGTTGCCGAATGAAGCGAACCCCATGAACTCATTGAGGCATAGTAAACCCACTCGTCACGTACAAGGTTATACATAACGTGCGGAGCCCATACAAGGTGGCCGGCGCCGTTATTCTGTTCAGCTGCGCTGAAGTTTGCAGCGGTAATAACCTGTGCAAGCGCCGTTGTGTATTCACCGCCGAAGAGGTCCTGATTCTGATAGCCGCAACGACCTTCGCTGTCGCCGAGGACGTTCCACTGAATCTGCATATCTCCGGTGAGAGTAGCCTCTGTGCCGCCTGCCTTATAAACTGTCATACCCGTACCGAAGGAATAGTAGTCAATAGCTAAAATCTTACTGTCGGGAACATTATAATAATCAATAAATTCCTGGCCTACCTGCTGTCCGTTCGACGTGGTCTTTGAGGAACCGCCGGGCACAGTATATGAGAAGCCGCTGTCAAGCGTAAATACCGTAACGGTAGTCGGGTCATGAGACGTAGAGGTAATATTGGTCTGTACATCGGCAAATTCGTCGGTATACATATTATTAATGTCAACCTGCTTTAAAGCGCCTGCATAGATACGGATATCGTCAAGGTAGAGATTGAAGTCGCTGCCTTCCCAGCAAACGCCGTTATCAAGAGTGAACTGAGTGTCGGACTGGGTAAGGAAATCAAGAATTTCAGCGCCTGCATCGGAGGTTGACGCTACAATATCTTTAGAAGCAATATTGTTTGTTTTTGCTCCGCTTTTATTAACGAACATATAATCATGTTCAACGCCGTTGGTATAAACGTGAATACCGTTTGTCGGATGAATTGTAACAGCAACGTGTTCCCATTCACCGTTATCGTTGCCCTCTTCATGATTGGTATTATCCTGATTATTCGGAACAACGTCAGTATAAACGGTACCGGAGGTAACACTTCTTGAGTTAACGCCGTTAACCTCAATAATATAGTATTTGGTGTTGTCGTTTTCCTTCTGGAACGCGATTGCGTTTCTCCAATTATAACCCGTCGGGTCGCCGCCGTTGGTGGAAAGTTTAACGGTGTCTCCGTTACTGTTTTCCATATGGCGCCAGAAAGCGATTGTTACGCCCTCGCTCTTAACAGCCGCAGCGTTAATGCCGCCGTTGGTTGAAACGGAAATCGGGTTTTCAGCCATCGTTAGAACCGGGCCGGGTTTAGTGCTGTTTGCATTAATCTTAAGAACGTTATTTCTCCAGGAATAAGATTCGGTTGAAGAGGACTTTGTACCTGCGCCCTTTTCAATTGAAATTGTTCCCGAAGGAGTTCCGTATAAAGCGTCGTTTTTAACAAGATTGCCGTTAAGAACCCGAATGTCGCCCTTGTCAAAGCTTTCCTGATAAAGAAGCGGTGAGAAATTAGTTGCGTTAAACAGAGTTTTTTCGGTCTGGATTGTATTATCCTGACGGTCTGTTGCAAAGGCAATAATCTTAATGAACGAAGCGTTCTGAATTGCGCTTGTCATTGCGATTCCGTTAGTTGAATCATAAGTATAACTACCGTCAAGAACACCGTCAATATATATAGAATAGGTTATATTAGCGGTATATGTTCCGGCATTATCAATCCAGAAGGTGCTGTTTTCGTCATAATAGCTTGCGCCCTTTGAGTGAACGCTGCCGTCGCCGTATTTAGCCTTAATATCGAAATCAGCATTTCTTTCAAGAAGATAACGCTTTGAAGCAGAGGTTACGGTGTAGCTCTGGCTTTCATCATCGGTAAGGGTTTTGGTTTCTCTTACATAGAAATCAATGCTTGAAGCGGTTGTTCCGCTGAACGGAACGTACGGGTTTGAAGCATTGTAGGTGCTCCATGTGCTGCCGTCAAGGCTGTACTGGATAGTACCCGTCTGCGCGTTTGTTGATTCAATTAAAATGCCTTCGTTGTAATTAACGTTAGTATCTGCTATTGAAGGCGATGAATAAAGGGTATAGGTATGCGCGTCCGAATCCATCGAATAGGTATCGCCCGAAAGAACAGCGCTTGCCTGAGCCGTTACGGTTGCGGTTAAGCCCGCGGTATCCTTGCCGCTGAACGGTGTAATAGTTGCGGTTGCGGTTGAACCTGTGATATCGCCCGTAATAGCCGCGCTTGAATCGCTGAACGCAACGTTATACGTTGTATGACCGCCGCGGTTCTTTGCAGCCTCGGGGTTGGTAATTGTAACGGTATCCGTAGGTCCGAGAAGCCTTCCGCTTGCCGGCGAAACCGTCGGCTTTGTGATATCCGCAACGTTAAGATACGAGAAAGCCGTTGTTAAATCGCTTGCGGTTGTTGCAACGCTTGCGGTAGGATAAGCGGTTTTATCCGAAAGAGCTGCCATAGCCGCAACGGCAGTATTATATTTAAGGATAAATGTTTTATATAAGCCCTTAATATAACCGCCGTTGTTAGCGCCGTCGGTTGTTGAGGTTGAAGTGCTCTTGCTTGCAGCAAAAAGAACGGTAGTTGTATCGCCTGAAGCAATCTGTCCCTCATAATCGATAGCGTCCTTAAGAGCCTTATAGTTGGTGTCAACCGCAGGAGTTGCAATACTGCCAAGGTCTGAAGCAAACTTCGTGCAGGCGCCTTGAGCATAATTGTAATATGCAGACGCGCTTGAAGCGGAAACAACAGCTTCCGTACCGCCGAGATAGGTTGTGGTATTATATCCGGTTTTATATTTGGTAATATCGTAACTGGTTGCAATATCATAAGTGCTTAAAGCAGTTGCAAGTCCGCCCTCTTTGTAGTTAGTGACATCAATACCGGCAACCTTGCTCTTGTTGTTCTTAATCGCCTGAGTAAGCTGATAGTAGTTAACAACATAGATGCCGGTTGAAACTGCATTTGTACCCGTACCGTAGTCAGTCTTCATTCTCATAGTAAGACTCGTCTTGCTAAGGGTGTTACTTGAAAGCGCCTTAATATGACCGATGTTTACCCAATATCTCTTTTTACTGTCACCATCTTTTGAAAGGGTATGATTCTTTGTGTTTGAACTTGAATATCCAACTGAAACATGGTCACCGTCATTTTTGTCGCTCGAACCGTCAACGTTGTTTACGCAGTTATCATAGTTTACGCCGTAATCATTATTCCATCCCTGCTGATAGCCGTACCAGTAACGTGTTACTTCAACGTTAGCATCGCCGTTCCAGTCAACGTATTGAACCGTTCTGTTGCTACTGCTATTAGCATAAGCTTCAAAACCAACAGGGAAATATATCTTACTTAAATCACCGTTATAGTAGAAAACTGCTGAAGACGGAGCCCAGCCTTTAAAAGCAGTATGTTTGTTATTAGTCCATGAAGTTGTACCAATTTTTACATAATCCGAAGAAAAGCTCATTGCACCCTGTCCCTGACCGGGAGCGTAAAGAACGTTGGAATATGCGCCGGTTGCAATAGTACCCGAATACATCGGTTTTGTTCCGCTGTATTCTACCCACGGCTGCATTGCGCCCGTAGCAAGAGTAAGCTCCTGAGTAGCGCCGATTAAAGCGGCATTTACAGTAGCGTCAGTCGGGTCGCTTTCGCCGTAGATATATGCGTCATAACGAGCCGAAGCCTGCTGATACTTTGCATAAGCATTGGAAAGGTTTTTATATACTTTGCCGTCCGCCATCTTGGCTTCGTATGCGTCAATTGCCGTTTTCAGCGCTGAAGGAGCGTCGTTTTGCGCATAGCTGAAGAACTGAAGGTTCTTAACGTAGCCTCTGAAGGTTCCGTCGCCGCTGTTGGAAGATTTACCGACGAAAAGCGTGGTAAGATTCTTCATATTATCCATAATCTGGGCGTTCGTAAGGCTTCCTTCAGACGGTGCGTTAAAGGTACCAATCCAATTACCGTTCAGGTAATACTGCAACTCGCCGCCCGCCATAAACAGCGCAACATTATACCAGGTATCGTTTTCCGGCTTCCACGAAGTTCCCCATGAGCCGTTGTTCTGGTTAAGGAACGTATGGCTTGCGCCGAAATCCTGAGACCAATAAACATTATGGCTGTTATTGATTGTTGCATAAGTCAAGCCTCTGTGGTCGTCGCTGCCGCCGGCATTAAAGCCAAAACGGTCCTGATTAGAGCCGATGCCCGAATCAAGCTGGAATACGAAGCCATACGTCGGGTTGGCAGATGTTTTCTTGAAATCAAAGCTGACAGCAAAAGCGCTGCTGCTTGAAACATTTGAAAGCGCATTGAAATTGCTTATTGAAAGTGTTCCGCCGTTAAAATAAGCGGCCTTTTCAGTGCTGTCCCATGAAACTTCGCCTGTCTTTGTAAACGCGTCGTCAATGCCGTTAGTAAGGTAAGCGGAAGACGTCGGCGCGTCGTTACCCGTGCGCTTTGCAAACGCAACAAGCGCAGAGAACGGAACGGTTGTGAAAACCAGCACCGCCGCCAAGAACATTGACAACATTCTTTTTGTCATTTTCTTCATAGAATTTCCTCCTTTTGTTTTTCGCCTAAGTAATAATTTCAGTTAAGCCGTTTGTAGGGGCCGGTCTCTGTGCCGGCCCGTTGCGCCGCTCGTTAAGAGGGAGGCTATACGCAGATGTTTACTGACTACACAATCCGCGCCGAAAATATGTACATTCGACGAAAAATGAACAAAGTGTTAACGCCACAAGGCGCAATACACCCATATATTTTTACGCATTTATTATAATATATGCGGTTACCGTTGTCAAGCGAATTTTGAACAAATTGTAAATTTTTTCATTAATAGACGAAACGCGTTATTTTTGTATAAAATGTTTGGCTGTTCCCTGTGCCAACCCGTCGAATTTTTCATTAGGGCGCCGTGTTGACGGGAGGGCGCAGAGACCCTCCCCTACAAAAAAGCCAACCTTGGGGTGTCCGACAGGATTTTCTTCTCAACAACGATAAGGAAAAAACAGCAACCTTGCGGTTACTGTTCTTTCCTTGGTCCGCCCGACAGGATTTGAACCTGCAGTCGCCGGAATCGGAATCCGGTGCATTATCCAATTATGCTACGGGCGGAAATATAAGCAAATAGTATTTTAACATTAAAACATTTTCATTGCAACAAAATATTTTTTCTGATATAATATCCGCGGTGATTTTATGGAAAGCTCTGCTGAAAAACAATTTAAAATGATGACCGAAACGCCGATAAACCGCCTTATTCCGCGGCTTGCGGTGCCTACGGTAATATCTATGCTGATAACCGTTATCTATAATATGGCTGACACTTATTTTGTTTCAAAAATAAACGTTTCGGCAAGCGCGGCAACGGGCGTTTTATTAAGCCTTATGGGGCTTATACAGGCCTTCGGCTTTATGTTTGGCCAGGGCGCGGGAAGCAACATCAGCCGCCGTCTCGGCGCTAAGGACGTTGAAAGCGCGCGCAAATATTCGTCAACAGCGTATTTTACAGCACTTGTAATAGGTGTTGTTATTATGGTTTTCGGCTTAATATTTATTAATCCGCTTATTGACCTTCTCGGCAGCACGCCGACCATTCATCCTTACGCGGTGAGCTACGGCCGATGGATACTTATTGCTGCCCCTGCGATGACTACATCGTTTGTTATGAACAACATCCTTCGCTTTGAAGGTATGGCTAAATTTGCTATGGTAGGGCTTTTAATCGGCGGACTTCTTAACATAGCGCTTGACCCGCTTCTCATTTTTGTTTTTGAACTGGGAATTGCCGGCGCAGGAATAGCAACCTGCGTTTCTCAGTTTACGGGAATGGCTATCATTTTTACCGTTTTTTTAAGAAAGAAAACGCAAAGCAGAATTCACCCTAAGTATTTCAGCTTTGAAAAAAGAATAATGGCGGACATCGTTACCGTCGGACTTCCCAGCTTTGCAAGGCAGGGATTAAGCTCTTTTTCAACAATGATTTTAAACATTCAGGCGCATCCCTTCGGCGACGAATGCATTGCCGCAATGAGCATAGTAGGCAAAATCGGAATGTTTATTTTCAGCTTTTGCCTCGGCATAGGCCAGGGCTTCCAGCCCGTTTGCTCGTTTAACTTCGGCGCAAAGCTGTATGAAAGAGTAAGAGAAGCAATTAAATTCCTATTAAAATTCGGAACAATTATAATAGCAATTATAGCGACGATATGCTTTGTTTTCGCGCCGCAGCTTGTTATGCTTTTCCGCAAGGATACGGAGGTTGTTGAAATAGGAACGGCGGCGCTTCGCTTTACCTGCGTTGCAATGCTGTTTATGCCTATAGTAATGACCGGAAATATGACCTTTCAGAGCATAGGAAGGGCGGCGAAGGCATTCTTCCTTTCCTGCTGCCAGAACGGGCTTGTTTTTATACCGTTAATCCTTATTCTTCCGCGGTTTATCGGCGTTATCGGAATAGAGCTTTCACAGCCGTTAGCCTTCATAGTTTCAGCATTTATAGCAGGGCCGATGATAAATAAATTTCTAAAAGAGCTCAAACAAAAAAACGACGGTTAAGGGATTCCTTAACCGTCATTTTTATTCAATTCCCAAAACGTCGTTTGACGAGGCTTCATCAAGCGTTTCAACCGTTTTAAGCTTACGCTGAATAAAGTTGTTTTTCGTTTCGGCGTCGTCAATTGCCTTGCCTGCAAGCTCAATTCGTTTTCTTGCGGTTTCAAGCAGGGTTCCGAACTTTTCATACTGCGCCTTTGCCGCGCCTAAAACATCGTAAACCTCGCTTGCCTTTTTATTTATTGCTATTGACTTAAAGCCCATTGCAAGCGAATTAAGAAGCGCGGTAATAGTGCTTGGTCCCGAAACCATAATTCCCTGCGCCTGCAGTGCCTCCGCAAGGCCGTTTTTATTGCTCATAACCTCGGCATAAAGCCCTTCGGTTGCAAGATACATAATAGCAAAGGGCGTTGTTTCGGGAACGGAGATATACTTCGTAATCTGCTTTGCTTCGCTTTTAATTCTTGCTTCAAGCGCTTTTCTTGCGGAATCAAGAGCTGCCGTATCGCCCTGCTCCGCCGCGGAGGAAAGGCGAATATAATCCTCCATCGGGAACTTTGAATCTATCGGAAGCCAGGTTATAGTTTCATCGCCGGAATTCGGAATTTTTACGGCAAATTCAACCTGACCCTCGCATTTAGGAAAGGTTTTAACATTAGTTTCGTACATACCGGGGATAATCTGATCAAGAATATTGCCGAGCTGGACCTCCGCCCAGGTTCCCCTGCTCTTTACGTTTGTTAAAACGCTGTTGAGCCCCTGGACGCTTTTTGTTACGTCGCCTGAAAGTCTTTGCATTTCGCCGAGCGATTTATAAACGTTTTGAAGCTGTTCCGAAACTGTTTTGAACGAAGCGTTAAGGCGGTTATTAAGCGTTTCGGAAAGCTTTTCATCAACCGTATGGCGCATTTCGTCTAATTTCTTTTCGTTGCTTTCCTGCATTGCGCCTATTGCCTTGCCTATGCTTTCGGTTTGCTCCTTAGCGTTGGCGTTAAGCGTTTTCATCAGCTCAATCTGCTGTTCATAGTTTTTTTCGGTTAAGCCCGCCATCTGCTTTGAAAGCTCGGTCATTTTATCGCCCGTGTTTTTTGCGTTAAAATCGAGCTTCTGTTCAAGCAGCGCCGTGCTGTTATCGCTTTTCGGGCGAAAAGCTATTAATAGGATAATAGTAATTACTATCAATACAATAACAACTGCAAGTAAAATATTCGTCATACCGTTTCTCCTTTCAGTTTATGGATAAATTATATCATTAATTTCCCTGCTGTACAAGCAATTTATTTAACAGTACCTTTTTTTGTACATAAAATAATAGACTTGAAATATCGGACGGCAGTGGTATAATTTAATTGGAGTAAAAAATCTGAAAGGAGTAATATTTATGGCAAAAAAAATCATAGTTGCAGGCGGAGGCCACGGCGGAATAGTTTGCGCCGCAAAGCTTGCAGAAGCAGGATTTGACGTTACCGTTTACGAAAAGAATTCCCGCGAAAATATGGGATATGACTGGACGGATATTTTTAACAAAAAATCCCTTGATGAAGCAGGGCTTCCTATGCCTGACGAAAGCAAGATGCATCCCGTTTATAACGCCGCGTTTACCGCTCCGAACGAGCAGACCGTTTTAAGGGCGCTTGAACAGCAAAACAGCGGAACGGATATAAAAATGGAACGCAGGGACATCTATGACCTTATCATCGGCGAAGCCGAAAAGGCAGGCGTTAAATTTGCTTACAATACCGAAATCCTCGGCCCCGTTATGGCAGGCGACAGAGTTATAGGAATTAAAACCGCCGATGGCGATATTCTCGGCGACCTTGTTATTGACGCTTGCGGCTGTGAAAGCCCCGTTCGTAAACAGCTTCCCGAATGCTGCGGAATCCAGGCTGATATGGAAGAGCTTGAAAAATTCTATGTTTACAGAGCGTTTTTTAACCGAGCAAAGGGCGTTGCTCTTGATAAATACAAAATCTATATGCTCCCGAATGGCATTTTCGGCATTGCATGGGTTGCTGACGAGGATGAATACAGCGACCTTCTTATAGGCCAGTTCAGCCCCCTCACCCTTGAAGAGGCAAAGGCAAAGGTGGAACATTTCAGAGAGGAAAACCCGATTCTCGGAACAGAGCTTTACCGCGGGGGTTATATGACAACTATTCCCGTTCGCCAAACGCTTGCCGTTATGGTTGCCGACGGCTATGCCGCAATCGGCGACAGCGCGTTTATGACGGTTCCGATTATCGGCTCGGGCATTGCAAATTCCTTCAGGGCGGCTAAAATCCTTGCAGAAACGGTTATTGCCGATAAAACCGAAACCTACAGCGCCGAAACGCTTTGGGATTACGAATATAATTATCAGACGAAAATAGGCTTCGGCCTTTCCTCGCTTGCGCTTGTTAAGCTTATGCTCGGCAAAATCAAGCCGGAACAGCTTGACTATATGTTTGAAAGTAAGATTCTTACAATCGATATGCTTGCCGTTTCGGACGAGCCGGGCGGCCTTCCGATAGATATTAACGCGGAGCTTTTAAACAAGGGCAAGGCAATGATTAAGGATAAGAAGCTGACAGCTCAGTTCCTCGGCCTTGCAAAGAGCATGGCAATGCTCGCGGCGGTTAATAAGGCTCTCCCTAAATATTACAGCAGAAGAGCCGTTCAGGCATGGGCAAAAAGGTATAACGCATTGTTTAAATAAATAAAAAATACGGTGTCGAATGACACCGTATTTTTATTGTCTTTATTATTCAAGCGCTGCCTTTACGGAAGCAAGCTCGTCTGCAAGCTCTTTAGGAAGTCTGTCGCCGAATTTAGCATAAAGCTCATCAACGCCCTTATATTCTTCCTTCCATGCGTCCTTGTCAACGTCAAGAATGCCGTTAAGCTGCTCTTCCGTCATATCAAGGCCTTCAAGGTTGATATCCTTAGCATAAGGAAGGTAACCAATAGCGGTTTCCTGAGCGTCAACCTTGCCTTCGCAACGGTCAATAATCCAGTCAAGAACACGAAGGTTATCGCCGAAGCCGGGCCAGATAAAGTCGTCATTTTCATCCTTGCGGAACCAGTTAACATTGAAAATCTTGGGAGCCTTTTCGGGGTCAAGGCCTGCGCCGATTTCAATCCAGTGCTTCCAGTAATCGCCCATATTGTAGCCGCAGAACGGAAGCATAGCCATCGGGTCGCGGCGAACAACGCCTACTGCGCCTGTAGCGGCAGCAGTTGTTTCAGAGCCCATAATTGAGCCTACGAATACGCCGTTGTTCCAGCTCTTTGACTGATATACAAGCGGAGTGAGCTTAGCTCTTCTTCCGCCGAATACGAAGGCAGAAATCGGAACGCCGTCCGGATTTTCAAATTCGGGCGATAAGCAGGGGCAATTCTGCGCCGGCGCGGTAAATCTTGAGTTCGGGTTTGCAAGCGGCTCGTCGCTTGTTCCGTTGATTTCTTCGCCCTTCCAGTTAATACAGTGAGTAGGCGGATTTTTATCAAGCTTCTCCCACCATACGGTGTTATTATCAAGATTATGGCAAACGTTGGTAAAGATTGTTCCCTTCTTTGTTGCCGCAAGAGCGTTCGGGTTGGATTTTTCGTTTGTACCCGGAGCAACGCCGAAGAAGCCGTTTTCGGGGTTGATGGCATAAAGTCTGCCGTCAGCGCCTTTTCTTATCCACGAAATATCGTCGCCTACGCACTCTACCTTATAGCCCTTGCGAAGGTATCCTTCGGGAGGAATAAGCATTGCGAGGTTGGTTTTTCCGCAAGCGGACGGGAAAGCGGCGCAGATGTACTTTGTTTCTTCGCCCGGTCTTGTTAAGCCGAGGATAAGCATATGCTCTGCCTGCCAGCCCTCTTTTTTACCGAGGTAAGAAGCGATACGAAGCGCGAAGCACTTTTTGCCGAGAAGAACGTTTCCGCCGTAAGCCGAGTTAACGGATACGATAGAATTCTCTTCGGGGAACTGAACAATCCAGCGGTTTTCGGGGTCAACGTTACACTTGCAGTGCATACCGCGAACCCAGTCGTCTGAATCGCCGAGGCAGTCAAGAACAGCCTTGCCGACTCTGGTCATAATTTCCATATTAAGAACAACATAGATGCTGTCCGTAATTTCAATACCGATTTTGGAGAACTTTGAACCAACGGGACCCATTGAATAAGGGATGATATACATTGTTCTTCCCTCATAAGAGCCTGCGGCAATCTTGTCAAGCATTTCGTGGCATTCCTTCGGGTCCATCCAATGGTTGGTCGGGCCTGCGTCCTCTTCTTTAGAAGTACAAATAAGGGTACGCGCCTCAACACGCGCAACGTCGTTAACGGCAGTTCTGTGAAGATAGCAATCGGGAAGAAGCTCCTCGTTGAGCTTGAACATCTCGCCGGTTTCACAAGCCTCTGCTCTTAATGCGTCAATCTGTTCCTGAGAGCCGTCAATCCATACAACCTCGGCAGGCTTTAAAAAGTCAATCTTTTCGTCAAGCCAGGCAAGGAGAGTAGGGTTTTTAGTAAGATTAGTTTCCATAAACAATATCTCCTTTAATAAAATTCCAAAACAATACGCAATAGTTTCTTGTTTTTCAGTGTAATTATACTCAAAACCGAAATGAATTTCAATACTAATAAAGTATATTCATTAAAATGTAACAGAAATGCAATTGCTGATTGTTAAATATTTATCAAATTTTTATTATTTTTTCAAAATTCGGGATTATCAATAGGCATGGTTGCATATGCGTTAAGGCTTTCGGCTGCAACGGTGCCGTTTTTATATTCGTAATACCCCTGCGAAGCAATCATTGCCGCGTTATCGCCGCAGTATTTCAGCTCGGGAATACTTAACGACCAGCCGTTATTTTTACACATTTTTTCGGCCTCGGCGCGGAGCTTTGAATTAGCCGAAACGCCGCCTGCAATAACAATTTTTTTATAGCCGAAATCCTTTGCGGCAAGCTCAAGATTTGAAAGAAGACAATCAACGACTGCCTTTTGAAAAGAAGCCGCAAGGTCGGCGGTATTAACGCTTTCGCCCTTTTGGGAAGCGTTGTGAACGTAGTTAATTACCTTTGTTTTAAGCCCGCTGAACGAATAATCATAAACTGACGTGCTTACCTTCGGGTGCGGAAATTCAAAGGCGTTTTCGTTACCCTCGGGAGAAAGCTTATCAATACTTACTCCCCCGGGATATGCAAGGCCGAGAGTTCGCCCTGCCTTATCAAGCGCTTCGCCTGCCGCGTCGTCGCGCGTTCTTCCTATAACTTCAACCTCGGTATACGATTTAACCGCGACGATATGCGAATGGCCGCCGCTCACCACAAGGCACAAAAACGGCGGTTCAACGTTGCCTGACAGATAATTTGACGCAATATGCCCCCTTAAATGGTGAACGGGAACAAGGGGCGTATTTGAAGCAAACGCAAGCGATTTTGCAAAATTTACGCCTACGAGAAGCGAGCCTATAAGCCCCGGAGCATAGGTTACGGCAACGGCGTCAATATCCGCCATTGTGCAGTTTGCACCTTTCAGCGCCTCTTCAACAACGCCGCTTATACACTCAGCGTGACGGCGCGAGGCTATTTCCGGAACGACGCCGCCGTAGAGTTTGTGTTCCTCAAGCGAGGTTGCAATTATATTCGATAAAACTTTTCTTCCGTCCTCAACAACCGCCGCCGCAGTTTCGTCGCAGGAGGATTCAATGCCTAAAATTTTCATAGAGTTTCCTTTGTCATAAGAATTGCGTTTTCAGTTGGATTTGAATAGTAATTCGGGCGCACGCCAACCCTTTCAAAGCCGAAGGATTTATAAAGGGTTATTGCGGCAGCGTTGCTTTCCCTTACTTCAAGGGTTACAAATTCCGTTTCGTTTTCAAGCGCTTTTGTCAGGAGTGCTTTTGCAACGCCCTGCCGTCTGTATTCGGGAAGGGTTGCAATATTTGTAACATACCCCTCGCCGCTGAAAATCTGCAGCCCAATATAGCCTGCAATCTCACCGCCGCAATAGGCAAGATAAAAATGAGAACAGGGGTTGCCGAGCGCATCACGAATACTGCCCTCGCTCCACGGGGACGAAAAGCAGGCGTTTTCAATTTTAAGAATTTCGGGTGCATCAAAAAGCGATGCAAGCTTTATTTCAATATCCATATTTATCAGTCGGGAGGGCGCAGAGACCCTCCCCTACATTACTTTAATGGGCGTCGAACCACGTTTTGCCTATAGCTCCGTCCGCGCGAAGTAACACCTTCATTTTACAGGCGTTTTCCATTTCCTCGGTTACAATTTTAAGCGCTTTTTCTGCTTCGTTTTCGGGAGCTTCAACGATTAATTCATCGTGAACCTGAAGAATGAGCTTTGATTTCATATTTTCATCGCTTAAGCGCTTGTCAACCTTAACCATTGCAATTTTTATTATATCGGCCGCCGTACCCTGAATAGGCATATTACGGGCAACTCTTTCACCGAAGGAGCGAAGCATATGGTTTGACGAGGCGAGCTCGGGAAGATAGCGCCTGCGGTGAAAGAGAGTTTCGCTGTAGCCGCGCTCCTTTGCAAGGTCAATCATACGGCTCATATATCTGTCAACGCCGCTGTAATGCTTAAGGTAGTTTTCAATATATTCCTTTGCTTCCTTGTTTGAAACACCTATATCCTTTGCAAGGCTGAACGCGCCTATGCCGTAAACTATACCGAAGTTTACCGCCTTTGCCCTTGAGCGAAGCTCCTTGCTGATAAATTCGGCAGGAACGCCGAAAACCTGGGAAGCGGTTATCGTATGAATATCGTCGCCGTTATTGAAGGCATTAATCATATTTTCATCGCCGGAAAGGTCGGCAAGAACGCGAAGCTCAATCTGGCTGTAATCCGCGTCAACAAGAAGACAGCCGTCTTTCGCCGTGAAAAATTTACGCATTTCGCGGCCGAGCTCGGTTCTTATCGGGATGTTCTGAAGATTAGGTTCAAGCGAGCTGATTCTTCCCGTTCGGGTTTCAACCTGGTTAAACGAGGTATGGATTCTTCCGTCCTCTCCGATTACCTTAATAAGCCCGTCGCAATAAGTTGATTTAAGCTTTGTAAGGCTTCTGTATTCAAGAATATATTCAATAACAACGTGATAAGGGCGAAGCCCTTCAAGCACCTCCGCGTTTGTTGAATAGCCCGTTTTTGTTTTCTTTTTGCAGGGGAGCTCAAGCTTCTCAAAAAGCGCTTCTCCAAGCTGTTTAGGCGAATTGATATTGAATTCATATCCCACAGCATTATAAATTAGCGAAGTAAGCTCGTCAATTCTTACACCCAGCCGTTTTCCGAATTCCTCAATTCCCTTTTTATCCGCCGAAAAGCCCTCAATTTCCATCTTTGCAAGAACCCTTGCAAGCGGAAGCTCTATTTCCTCAAGCAGCTTTTTCTGGTTAGCCTCGTCAAGAAGCGAATCGGTTTTGTCAAACAGAGGCTTTAACACTGCGGCAAAGGCAACGTTTTCGTCCTCTCCGCCGAGAGCATTTTTAAACTCGGGCTTTGCAACGCCGTATTCAAGGCAGAGATGGTCTATATCATACTTACTGTCCGACGGCTTAAGCAGATACGCGCTGAGCATTAAATCGCCGCAGACGTTTTTACAATCCGTACCGAGCTTTGCGGCAAGGCGGTGAAGATATTTAGAATTGTAGGTATATTTCTTTATATCCCCGTTTTCAAAAAACGCCTTTATAAAAGCCTCAAAACCCTGCGTTTCACTTGCGAGAGTTACAATTTCATCGCCGAAGGCAAAAAGAATATCGGTAATTTCATTATCAATAATTACGGGATAGATATAGCTTTCGGCGTTTATTTTTTTGAGAAGCTCATCGGGAGAAGCGCAGGGGGTGCAGGTGATTTCCCTTTTTGTTTCTTCGGGTGCTTCAACTGCGTCGTTAGCGTTAAGTTCAAATTTTTGAATAAGAGAATAGAGCTCAAGCCTCACCATTTCGGAAACAGCGGCGCGCGAATCCTTACATTCAACCTTATAGGCAGCAATGCTTCTGTCAATAGGGGCGTCCGTTCTTATTTCGCCGAGCTCAAGGGAAAGATAGGCGTTATCCTTATCCCTTTCAAGCTTCGCCTTAACGCCCGATTTAATATCAAGCGAATCAAGGTTTTCGTAAATATTATCAACGCTTTTATAACGCGCAATTAAATCAAGCGCGGTTTTAGGCCCTACGCCCTGAACGCCCGGGATGTTATCCGAGCTGTCGCCCTGAAGCGCCTTAACCTGAATAAGCTGAACGGGGGTTACGCCGTATTCCTCCATTATTGCGCTTTCATCATAAATATCGGTTACCGCCTGGCCCATTTTTGTTCTCGCAAGAAGAACCTTAACGCCGCCGTGGGCAAGCTGAAGCGAATCCCTGTCGCCCGTTGCGATAAAGCATTCGTCGCCGTTTTTGCGGCATTCATCGGCAAGGGTTCCCAAAATATCGTCCGCTTCCCAGCCCTCGCATTCAACGCATTTATAGCCGAGCAGCTTAAGAAGATTTTTAAGCACGGGCATTTGCGAGCGAAGCTCTTCGGGCATTGCGTGGCGGCCGGCCTTATACGCGTCATAAATCTTATGGCGGAAGGTCGGGGCGTGAACGTCAAACGCAACGGCTACCGAATCGGGCTCGGCAATCGCTTCAAGCTTAAGAAGAATATTAAGAAAACCGTAAATAGCGTTTGTATAATCGCCGTTTTTAGTTGTAAGCAGCTTTATGCCGTAATATGCGCGGTTAACAATACTGTTACCGTCAAGAACCAATAGCTTCATAGGTACACCCCGTAAAAATAATTTATAGTATTATATCATATTTATTACCGATTTACAATCAACGACTTGAATTTTAAATATAAATGCATTACAATAGCATTAATAAATTAAAGGTGAGAAATATGTATTACAGAACATATGTTGAAATAAACTTAAAAAACCTTGAGCATAATGTTAACGAGGCAAGAAAAAAGCTTCCGAAAAACGTTAAGCTTTTAGAGGTTATCAAAGCAAACGCCTACGGCCACGGGGCGATTGAAATAGGTAAATTTCTTGACGGAAAATGCGATTTCTTCGGCGTTGCCTGCGTTGAGGAGGCGGCGGAGCTTATTGAAGCCGGTATTAAAACGCCGATTCTTATTTTGGGCTACGTTTCTCCGAGCGATTTTGAAACGGTTGTTAAAAACGGTATAAGAATCCCGATTTTCCGTTTTGAGGACGCCGAAAAGCTTTCGCTTGAAGCGCAAAGACAGGGCAAGACCGTGCCGTTTCATTTTTGCGTTGATACGGGAATGAGCCGAATAGGCTTTCAGGTTTGCGAAAACGACGCGGATATATGCAAAAAAATCTCAACGCTTGACGGGCTTTATGCTGAAGGACTGTTTTCGCACTTTGCAACTGCCGACGAAAGCGATTTAAGCAGAGCTTTAAAGCAACGGGAACGCTTTGACGGCTTTATTGAAATGCTTGAAAAAAGAGGAGTTAAAATCCCGATTAAGCATCTCAACAACAGCGCCGGCATTATGAATTTTGATAAATATTACGATATGTGCAGAATGGGTATTACCACCTACGGGCTTTACCCTTCGCACGAGGTTGATAAAGCGCTTCTTGACGTCAGACCGGTTATGAGCTGGAAAACGCACATAACTCATATTAAAACGCTTCCCGCAGGGCGGGAGATTTCATACGGCGGAACCTTTAAAACCGAAAAAGACACAAGGGTTGCAACGGTTTCCGTAGGCTATGCCGACGGTTATCCGCGCTCGCTTTCAAACAAAGGAAGAGTTATTATCCGCGGAAAATACGCAAACATTCTCGGCAGGGTTACAATGGACCAGATTATGGTTGATATTACCGATATACCCGAGGCCGAAATTGAGGATACCGTTACCCTTGTAGGCAGAGATAAAGGCGCTGTTCTCACCATGGAGGAGGTAAGCGAGGAAGCTTATTCCTTCAACTATGAGCTCCCCTGCCGCATATCGCCGAGAGTTCACAGAGAATATATTTATTAATACCCTTACATAAAAATTGCATTTGTAACAAATTGTGTTGACAAATGCAATTTTATTGTGTACAATTTGATTGTTCGATAAAAAAGAAACAGAGGAATGGGAATATGGAAAAAGAATACAATCCGCTTAAGCTTGAAAATCAGCTTTGCTTTCCGCTTTACGCCTGCTCGAAGGAGGTTGTAAAACGCTACAAGCCTTTTCTTGACAAGCTTGACTTAACTTATACCCAATACATCACGATGATGGTAATGTGGGAAAAGAAAAGCATAAACGTTAAAGAACTCGGCGAATACCTTTTTCTTGATTCGGGAACGCTGACTCCCCTTTTAAAAAAGCTTGAAAACAAGGGATATATTAAGCGTGAACGCTCAAAAACCGACGAGCGTAACTTAATTGTAAGCATAACGAAAAAGGGCAAGGATTTGAGGGACGATGCGCTGGAGGTTCCCAAACAGATGGGAAAATGCGTTAACCTTTCGGGTGAGGAAGCAAAGCAGCTCTATATGCTCCTTTACAAGCTTCTTGGAGAGCTTTAATAACAAAAAAAAGAAGGTTGAAATCAACCTTCTTTTTATTTATACATTTATTTCAACGTTTACGCCGAGGAGGTCTTTGTTTTCATCAAGAATGGGCTTAACAACCTCGTTTAAGAAATCCGCGGTCTGCTCGGGGGCTCTGCCGACAAAATTCTCGGGCTTGAGAATTGCAAGGATTTCTTCCTTGGAAGTCATAAAAGCAGGGTCGTTTGCAATGCGGTCAACCAAATCGTTTTTGCCGCCTTCAACCTTAACAACCGCGCCCGCAGCCATTGAATGCTGACGGATTTTTTCGTGAAGCTCCTGACGGTCGCCGCCTTTCTTCACCGCGTCCATCATAATATTTTCCGTTGCCATAAACGGAAGCTCGCTCATAAGCCTTGCTTCAATTACCTTCGGGTAAACAACAAGCCCGCTTGTAACGTTGATAAGTAAATCAAGAATTCCGTCTATTGCAAGAAATGCTTCCGCAACCGAAACGCGCTTGTTGGCGCTGTCGTCAAGCGTTCTTTCAAACCACTGCGCCGAAGCCGTCCATGCAGGGTTGAGCGCGTCAATCATAACGTAGCGTGAGAGCGAGGCAATTCTTTCGCTTCTCATCGGATTACGCTTATAAGCCATTGCGGACGAGCCAATCTGGTTTTTCTCAAACGGCTCTTCAATTTCCTTAAGATTTTGGAGCAGCCTTAAATCGTTTGAAAACTTGCAGGCCGACTGCGCAATAAGGGCAAGAGCGTTAACAACTATAGTATCAAGCTTTCTTGCATAAGTCTGTCCGCTAACGGGGAAGCAAGCCTTAAAGCCCATCTTTTCGGCAATCTTCTTATCAAGCTCCTTGCACTTTTCGTGGTCGCCGTCAAAGAGTTCAAGGAAGGACGCCTGGGTTCCCGTTGTTCCCTTTGAGCCGAGAAGCATAAGGGTATCAAGCACATGCTCAACCTCGTTATAATCAAGCACCAAATCCATAAGCCAGAGCGTTGCTCTTTTACCTACGGTCGTAGGCTGTGCAGGCTGAAAATGCGTAAAGCCGAGGCAGGGCATTTTCTTATATTCGTCGGCGAATTTTGCGATTGAGGCAATAGCGTTAACAAGCTTTTTCTTAACAAGAAGAAGCGCTTCGCGCATCGTTATTACGTCCGTATTATCCCCAACGTAGCAGGAGGTTGCGCCAAGATGAATAATGCCTTTCGCGTTAGGGCACTGCTCGCCGTAAGCATGAACGTGGCTCATAACGTCGTGGCGGAATTTCTTTTCGTATTCCCTTGCAACCTCGTAATTTATATCATCGGCGTGCTCCTTAAGCTCGGCAATCTGTTCTTTTGTAACATTTAAGCCAAGCTCGTTTTCAGCCTCCGCAAGCGCAATCCAGAGCTTACGCCAGGTTTTGAACTTGAAATCGGGGGAATAAATATATTGCATTTCCCTGCTTGCATAGCGCGATGCAAAGGGAGAACTGTATGTATCGTTAGCCATTGTAAAATCCTTTACCTTAAATTAGTTGAGCCCGACTCTCTTCATCATTTCGGCATAAGCCTCTTCTACGCCGCCCATATCTCTTCTGAAGCGGTCCTTGTCAAGCTTTTCGTGGGTTTTGATGTCCCAGAAGCGGCAGGTGTCGGGGCTGATTTCATCAGCAAGAACTATTTCGCCGTCAGCAGTTTTGCCGAATTCAAGCTTAAAGTCAATAAGCTCAACGCCGATTGAAGCGAAATATTCCTTAAGAACGTCGTTAACCTTAAAGGCAAGCTCCTTAATTCTTTCAATTTCCTCTCTTGTTGCAAAACCGCAGGAAACAGCGTGGTAGCCGTTAATCAGCGGGTCGCCGAGGTCGTCGTCCTTATATGAAAATTCAATTGAAGGGCAAATAAAATCCATACCCTCTTCAAGGCCGAGGCGCTTGCATATAGAGCCTGCAGCGCGGTTACGAATAATAACCTCAAGCGGAACGATAGTAACCTTTTTAACCGCTGTTTCACGCTCGGAAAGCTCCTCAACGAAATGAGTCGGAACGCCGTGCTTTTCAAGAAGTTGCATAAGGTAGTTGCTCATCTTGTTATTAACAACGCCCTTACCTACGATTGTTCCCTTCTTTTCGCCGTTAAAGGCCGTTGCATCGTCCTTGTAATCAACAATAACGATGTTTTCATCCTCGGTTGCCCAAACCTTCTTTGCCTTGCCCTCATAGAGCTGAACTGTTTTTTTCATAATTAAACCTCCCAATTTAACAATCCCTTGCCTCACTTTTTAAGGAGAAAAAAGGATAATTATATTTCAATTTCTCCCGTAAATACGGTTGTTGCGGGGCCTGTCATAAATACGCTGTCCCCCTCATTGCCCGACCAGCTGATGTTCAAATCGCCGCCAAGAAGATGAACGGTAACCTCATTATCCGCAAGCCCGTTGACTATTGCCGCAACCGCGCTGGCGCAGGCGCCCGTTCCGCAGGCAAGCGTTTCGCCGCTTCCGCGCTCCCAAACGCGCATTTCAAGATTTTTTCTGTCAATAACCTTAACAAATTCGGTATTCGTTCTGTCCGGAAAAACGGGGTTATTTTCAAAAAGAGGGCCTACCTCTTCAAGCGGAAAAGCCTTAGGCGAGTTTTCAATAAAAATAACCGCATGGGGATTTCCCATTGAAACGCAGGTCATACAGTAAGCCTTTCCGCCTACTGTTACAAGCTCGTCAATTACCTTTTCCTTATCGCTGTAAACGGGAATATCAGCCGCCTTAAGCGAAGGCGCGCCCATATCGACGCGTGCGCTTATTGCCTTTCCGTTTTCGGCGGTTATATTAATATACTTAACCGCGCCCATACTTTCGATTGATATATCTGTTTTATCGGTCAGGCCGTTATCGTAAACATATTTTGCAACGCAGCGGATACCGTTGCCGCACATTGCGCCGCGCGAGCCGTCCGCATTATACATAACCATTTCAAAATCGGCTTTGGTTCCCTTTTTTATAAGAATTATTCCGTCGCCGCCGATGCCGAAATGCCTGTCGGAAAGAGCGATTGCCGCCGCGCTTTCATCGTTTATGGAATTTTCGGTGCAGTCAAAATAAACATAATCGTTGCCGCAGCCGTGCATTTTTGTAAATTTCATTTTAATCCCCTATGCGTCAGTTAACTTAATTATACAATGGATTATAGCATATTTAAAACCGTTCAATCAATAGAAAATAGCTACAATTAAACGGTTTTTTGCGCCTTACAAATTGTGTAAAATGTATGTTTTGTAACAAAATAAACAATTTTTGATTATTTTTTAAAAATTCTTGTAACAAAATAACCAAAAAGCACTTGATTTATATACCAACAGATGTTATTATGTAAGAGGTGTATTTTAAATAATAGACAAAATATTTTAAGGAGAAAACAGTATGGCTAAAGTGAAGGAAGAATATCAGCTGCCTGTTTATCTGTTTCACGACGGAACCAATTACAAGGCATATGATTTCTTCGGCGTTCATAAAATTAAGGGAGATACCTATGCCTTCAGGGTGTGGGCGCCGAACGCAGAGGCTGTCAGCGTTGCGGGCGACTTTAACGGCTGGGACGCCGAAAAGCATAAATGCTTCCCCGTATCCCCGGGAATATGGGAAGCGATAATAGACAACGTTAATATCTACGATTGCTATAAATACGCAATAACTGCCAAGGACGGAAGAGTAATATATAAGGCTGACCCTTACGCAGTTCACCAGGAAACGCGCCCTGCCACGGGCTCAAAGGTTTACGAGCTTTCGGATTACAAATGGAAGGACGGCAAGTGGAAGAAGGAAAGCCGTAACGGCAGCATTCTCAACAAGCCCGTTAACATCTATGAAATCCACTTCGGTTCGTGGAAGCAGCACGAGGACGGCAACTTTTTAACCTACCGCGAAATGGCGGACGAGCTTGTTCCCTACGTTAAGGATATGGGCTATACCCACATTGAGATGATGCCCATTATGGAATACCCGTTTGACGGTTCGTGGGGATATCAGGTTACGGGATATTTTGCGCCGACCTCGCGCTACGGCGTTCCCGAGGACCTTATGTATTTCATCGACACCTGCCATCAGGCCGGCATTGGCGTTATTCTTGACTGGGTTCCCGCCCACTTCCCGAAGGACGCACACGGGCTTTATGAATTTGACGGCTCATGCTGTTATGAATATACCGACCCGAGAAAAGGCGAGCACAAGGAATGGGGAACAAGAGTTTTTGACTATTCCAAAAAAGAGGTTTGCTCCTTCCTTATTTCTTCGGCGATGTTTTGGGTTGACCGTTTCCATTTTGACGGGCTTCGCGTTGACGCAGTAGCTTCAATGCTCTACCTTGACTACGGGCGCAAAAACGGCGAATGGACCCCGAATAAAAACGGCGGCCGTGAAAATCTTGAGGCGGTTGATTTCTTCAGACAGCTCAACGCCGCAATGTTTAAGGAGCACCCCGAGGTTATGATGATAGCCGAGGAGAGCACCGCGTGGCCGATGATTACTATGCCTACCGATATAGGCGGCCTCGGCTTTAACTTCAAGTGGAATATGGGCTGGATGAACGATATGCTTCGCTACACCTCGCTTGACCCGCTGTTCAGAAAGGGCAACCACAACTGTATTACGTTCAGCTTCTTCTATGCCTTTTCGGAAAACTTCATTCTTCCGATAAGCCATGACGAGGTTGTTCACGGAAAGGCAAGCCTTCTTAACAAAATGCCCGGCGAATACGATATGAAGTTTGAGGGAATGAGATTATTCCTTGCATATATGTTCGCTCACCCGGGCAAAAAGCTTCTCTTTATGGGAAGCGAATTCGGCCAGTTCATAGAATGGAACTACAAGCAGGGGCTTGATTGGCTTTTACTTGATTACGAAAAGCACCGTAAGCTTCAGCTTTTCACGAAAGAGCTTAACAAATTCTACAAGGAACACAGCGAGCTTTGGGAAATTGATTACAGCTGGGACGGCTTTGAATGGGTTGCCGCAGACGATAACTGCAACAGCGTTATCGCCTTCCGTCGCAAAAACAAGAAGGGCGAAGAGCTTATTGCCGTATTTAACTGGACGCCGAACAGCTTTGACAGCTACAAGATAGGCGTTCCCGAAAAGGGCAAATACAAGGTGATTTTTGACACCTCGCTTGAACGCTTCGGCGGCGACAAGCCAAGGCTTGCGGGAACATACAAAACAGTTAACACACCAATTCACGGTCTTGAGCAATGCGTTGACCTTAAGCTTCACGGCTTATCGGCGGTATACCTCAAGAAGGTTGAAGATAAAAAGAGCAAATAATTACGGAGGATAAAATATGACACACAAAACAGATGTTGTTGCAATGCTCCTTGCCGGCGGTCAGGGAAGCCGTCTCGGAGTTTTAACCAAGAGCATTGCAAAACCTGCAGTTCCCTACGGCGGAAATTACAGAATAATTGACTTTCCGCTTTCAAACTGCGTTAACAGCGGTATTTACACCGTAGGCGTTCTTACCCAGTATCAGCCGCTTGTTCTTAACGATTACCTCGGCAACGGACAGCCCTGGGATTTAGACAGAATCAACGGCGGCGTTCACGTTCTTTCGCCCTATGAGGCAATCGGCGGAGCGGAATGGTACAAGGGAACGGCAAACGCAATTTACCAGAACATCGCTTTCATTGAAAAATATGACCCGGAATATGTTGTTATTCTTTCGGGCGACCATATTTACAAAATGAATTACGCAAAGATGATTGACTTCCATAAGAAGAACAACGCTGACTGTACAATTGCCGTTCTTGAGGTTCCGTGGGAGGAGGCTTCGCGCTTCGGCATTCTTGCAACCGATGAAAACGATAAGATTTATGAATTTGCCGAGAAGCCGGCGCAGCCGAAATCAAACAAAGCCTCTATGGGCGTTTATGTTTTCAGCTGGGACAAGCTTCGCAAATACTTAACCGAGGACGAGGCTGACCCGAATTCATCTAACGACTTCGGCAAAAACATTATCCCCGCAATGCTGAACGACGGCCAAAGAATGTTCGCCTTCCCCTTCAAGGGTTACTGGAAGGACGTCGGAACGATTGACAGCCTTTGGGAAGCAAACCTTGACATTATTAACCCGAACGTTGACCTTGACCTTTCGGATAAAAGCTGGAAAATCTATTCGCGTAACCCTATGGCTCCGCCGAGCTATATTGATAAAAACGCCGTAGTTGAAAATTCCTCTGTAGGCGAGGGTTGCGAGATTGACGGCCTCATCGATTATTCCGTCGTTTCCCCGAACGTAACGGTAGGAACGGGCGCAGAGATTAAGTATTCGGTAATCATGCCCGGCGCTAAAATCGGCAAGGGCGCAAAGATTTACTATTCAATCATCGCCGAGGACGCCGTTATTGAGGACGGCGCACAGGTCGGTGAAATTCCCGAAAACCTTGAAAACCCCGAGGATTGGGGCGTTGCGGTTATCGGCTCAAAAGCAAGAATTAAAACGGGAACGAAGATTGCTCCCAAGGATATGATAGCATCGGGAGAGGAGGTATAAGCATGAACGGAAAAAAAGTTCTCGGCATGATATTTGCCAACATTCATGAGGAAGCGCTCGGCGCATTAACGGATATGAGAACAATGGGCTCTGTTCCCTTCTGTTCACGTTTTCGCCTTATAGACTTTCCTCTTTCAAATATGGTTGAAAGCCAGATAACAAAAATCGGCGTTGTTACAAACGCAAACTTTAATTCACTTATGGACCACGTAGGAACCGGCAAGCCCTGGGATTTATCAAGAAAAACAGACGGGCTCTACCTTCTTCCCCCGTATTCCCTTAATTCAACAACTATGTGGGGCAACCGCATAGACGCTATTTTCGGCAATATGGGCTTCCTTGACCAGAGCAATCAGGAATACGTTCTTATGTCGGATTGCTACAACATTATGAACCTTGATTATACAAAGCTTTTTGAGGCTCACGAAAAGAGCGGCGCCGCCGTTACAATAGTCGGTGTTAAGGGCGCTTTCCCGAAGAATATGAGCTCTGTTCTTGTATTTGACGAGGTTGACGAAAACGGAAAGATTATTGACGCTTCAGTTGATAAAACAATCGACGGCGAGGCATTCTATTCCTGCAACATTATTCTTATGAAGAAATATCTTCTTCAAACCCTTATTACAACCGCTCATTCAAAGAACGAGGTTTCCTTCCAAAGAAGCATTCTTCTTAACTGCATTAAGAGCGGTAAGGCTTACGCTTACGACGCAACGGATTGCTTCGTGGGAACTATTGACAGCCCGCAGAGCTATTACGATATTTCAATGTCGCTTCTTGAAAAAGAAAACAGAGCAAAGCTCTTTGACCCCGACAGGCCGATTTTCACCAAGGAGCGCGACGATATGCCCACCCTTTACGGAACGAGCGCGAAGATTAACAACTCCCTTATCGCCGACGGATGTCAGATTAAAGGCGAGGTTGAAAACTGCATTATCTTCAAGGGTGTAAAAGTTGAAGAGGGCGCCGTTGTTAAGAATTCAATTCTTATGCAGGATACCGTTGTAGGCGAAAACTGCAAAATCAACTGCATTATTGCAGATAAGAACGTTAACATTAAATCAGGCGTTGAGCTTTCGGGCGCGCCGAACTTCCCCGTAAGTCTTTCAAAGGACACAAGAATATAAGGAGATTTTAAATGAAAGTTTTATATGTTGCCTCCGAGGCATTGCCGTTTATGGCATCCGGCGGTCTCGGCGACGTTGCAGGCTCGCTTCCTGCCGCGCTGAGAAAACGCCTTATCGGCTGCAGAGTTGTTATGCCGCTTTATGACAGCATTAAGCAGGAATATAAGGATAAGATGAAATTTATAACCTCAATTTCCGTTCCCGTTTCGTGGAGAAGGCAGTATTGCGGAATTTTTGAAGCAAAGTATAACGGGGTTATCTATTACTTCCTTGATAATCAGTATTATTTTAAGCGCGAGGGCATTTACGGCCATTATGACGACGCTGAGCGTTTTGCATTCTTTGCTAGAGCCGTTCTTGAAATCATTCCGCACCTTGACTGGAAGCCGGATATCATCCACTGCAACGACTGGCAGAGCGCGCTTACTCCGCTTTATTACACCTGCTATTATGCAAATTCACCCGGATATGAAAACATCAAAACCGTTTTCACTATTCACAACATTCAGTATCAGGGCAAATACGGCAACGAGCTTCTTGACGACGTTCTCGGCATAGGCCCCGAAAACTACAGCCTTATTCAGTACGACGGCCTTGTTAACTTTATGAAGGCGGGTATTGAATGCGCCAACAAGGTTACAACCGTTTCGCCCACCTATGCAAAGGAAATTCTTGACCCCTGGTTCAGCCACGGGCTTGACCCGATTTTGAACCAGAGAAGCTGGAAGCTTTGCGGTATTCTTAACGGTATTGATACCGATAATTACAATCCCGCAACGGATAAAAACATCGCTAAAAACTACAACGCCGAAACCTTCACAAAGGGCAAGGCTGCCTGCAAAAAAGCGCTTCAGGAACAGATGGGAATGGCGGTTCGTCCCGACGTTCCGCTTATCGGAATTGTTTCACGTCTTGCAGGCCACAAGGGCTTTGACCTTATGAAAGAGGTTCTTGAAAAAAGCCTTTGGGAGCGCGACGTTCAGTACGTCGTTCTCGGCTCTGGTGAATGGCAGTATGAAAGCTTCTTCCGCGAACTGCACGATAAGTATCCCGACAAGGTAGGCATCTGCATCGGCTTCGTTCCCGAGCTTGCGCGCAAGATTTACGCGGGCGCAGACCTGTTCTTAATGCCGAGCAAAAGCGAGCCCTGCGGCCTTTCACAGATGGTTGCGCTTCGCTACGGAACGCTTCCGATTGTACGCGAAACGGGCGGACTTAAGGACAGCATTACAGACAGCGGCGACGGCCAGGGCAACGGCTTTACCTTCCAAAGCTACGACGCATACGATATGCTCGGCGCAATTTACAGAGGCATTGAGGGTTACCAGAACAGCAAGGGCTGGAAAATCCTTGTTAAACGCGCAATGGAATGCGATATGAGCTGGGGCAAGAGCGCAAACGAATACATTAAGATGTATAAATCGCTTATAAAAGAATAAGCATAAAAATAAACGCTACCGCACGGTGTCAGCCATAAAGAAGGTTAGGTTTTAAACAGCTATTTATAAGGCGAGGGTATACCCCTCGTCTTTTTTATTTGCCGTCTTTGATAGAAATCTTTAAATGGTAAAATGTACGAATACGAAAAACTGAAAGGCTAACTCGCATATTTCTCAAGTGCAGACCAATATTTTTTGCCAAAAAACGGCTTATAAATTGCAGGACGATTATTTCTATGAAATTTGCAATATATATGTGCTTGTGGTAAAATGTATGCATAACTGTTTGGCGGTGGTTGAATGGACAATAATAGGAAGATAAAAAGATTTTACAAACGTCTTGAAAAAGAGGCTGTATATAGGAAACACATAATTGAATCTGCAACTGACAGCATTATGATTTCAGGAAAAACTGTAACGAGTTTTAGCAAATATATTTATGTTAATAAAAATGATAATGTTATTCTTCCTTTCCGTTTTCACAAAGCAAAAAACAACAATCAGCCGCTTGTAATATTTCACGGCGGAGCAGGAACGCTTGGCTATGATAATTTCAAAACGCTGTTTGAGTTTTTCAATGATGCAAATGGCAAAGCCGTTGTAAAAAGCGGTTGCAACATTTTAATTCCGCAGCAAATGCATTATGACGGTGATGACAACTATATGCTTGATGTCTTATCCGAAAACACGGCTGAATTAGTAAAATCGCTGATTGAGAAGTACGAAATTGATAAAACAAGAATATATATTTACGGCATTTCCTACGGTGCGATGTGTACTTGGAAATCCATATTTAATAATCCGGAATTATATACTGCCGCAGTTGAAACGATGGGTTTGCTTTTTGATTATGAAGAAGCTGACTTTAAAACAATTGCTCATATACCGATTTGGCTTGCTCATTCAAGCGATGACAAGGTAGTGAAAATCGATAGCGATGATTATTGCTATCAAAAGTTGAAAGAAGCAGGAGCAGATGTTAAATACACCCGTTGGAATAAATACGGTCACCGAATGATGAGAAAGTTTTATAAACAAGAACCGTGGCTAGAATGGATGTTATCAAAAAGAAGGTAAATTTATGTTAGTGCGAGAGATTCAAGAAAACGAACTTAATGAATTGTTAGAATTATATATTCATTTACATGAAACGGATATACCCGAACAAAGCAAAACACTTGCTGATACTTGGGAAACAATAATAAATGACAAAAACCATCATATCATTGTTGCCGAAGAAAACGGTAAGCTCGTTTCGTCCGTTGTGTGCGTGATTATACCTAACCTTACAAGAAATGTGAGACCATATGCTTTCATTGAAAATGTAGTTACGCACAGCGATTACAGAAAGCAAGGCTATGCGACGGCTTGCCTGAACTACGCAAGAGATATTGCAAAGAAAGAAAACTGCTATAAAATGATGTTGTTGACAGGCTCAAAGGATGAAAATACGCTGAATTTTTATAAACAAGCAGGCTATAACAGTGCTGATAAGACGGCGTTTATTCAGTGGTTATAATATTTAAGCCGAGGATTTCCTCGGCTATACTTTTGATTATTAATTCTACCAATGGTTGAAATTTCTTCAATAAATGGTTTATTGTATTCATCTTGTTTATGCGATATGATGAAGTCAGACGGTACCGCCAATAAAATTTGAGGTGAAATAATGAATATTTATTTTAGCGAAATTTTCAAACAACTTCGCAAAGAGCGAGATTTGACGCAAGAGGCGCTCGCCGATTATCTTGGCGTTTCTTTTCAAGCAGTAAGCAAATGGGAGCGCGGCGAAAGCTATCCCGACATTGAAACATTACCTGAAATTGCAGGATATTTTGGCATTTCCGTTGATGATTTGCTTGGCGTAAACCGTGCTGAAAGCGAAAAGGAAATACTCGGTATCATTGAGGAGTATGACAATCTCACAGACGGAGAGTTAAAACATGAAATAATCGTTAAGGCAACAGAAAAGTTCCCCAACGATTGCAGAATCCAACTTCGTTATATGGGAGATTTAGCGTTCAGAAATAACGGCGCAGACTACAAGGAATATCTGCCAAAAATCAAAACTATTTACTCAAACATTCAGAATAATTGCAGGGTTGACAGTATTCGCATTTGTTCAAAAAGATATTTAGCTGCATATTACAGCACTCTTTCCGAATTTGAAAACAGCGGCATAACATTTGACAACTGCAAAAAAATCATTGATGAAATGCCTTATATGCGTGATGGTCAGGAGTTCCTGCGCTCTTATATGTTCCCACACGGTACAGATGAGCAGAAGGATTATTCTATGGAAGCAGTTGATGAAACAATAGGTTTACTGTGTGCCGGATTAGCACATCTTTTCGGTGTGACAGACGAAGAGAATGATGCCGATATACTGATTGCCGCACGGAAAGCAGAAATAGAAATGCTGAATTTGTTTTATGACGAAAGCAATTACGGTAGCGCTTGGCGAAATATGATTTACGCCTACGGTTATGTAGGTTATCTTTACGTTAAAAAAGGTGAATATGAAAAAGGTCTGCAATATTTCAGAAAAGAGGCAGAGCTTGCGAGACAATTTGACAGCCTTGACAGGATAACGGTTTTACATTCTCTATTCTTTGAGGGGAGAGAATTTGATAAGCATACGCTCGGCAGTACTTTTGTTGCAACAAGCAGCGTTAAAACACTTCTTGAAGAAAAATATCCGCTTCCTGATGAGTTCAAAGAAACGACAGACTTCCGGGAAATCATAAACACTTTGAAATAAAACTATAAAAACAACAGCCTTCGGATTAACCGAAGGCTGTTACTTATTCGTTATGATTTTTTGAATGCTTAAGTATTAACGCGCTGAGAGTTTTTCCAAACTGCTCTTTGCTCGAAAGAGAAATGCGGATGCGTTCCTTGTCTGCATCGGTAAGCGGCATATTTCATTGCGAAGCAATTTCATATTCTGAAAGAATATTTCATTAATCCGGAAGGATTAATTTAATTGGGAGAATCTTCTTTACGAAGGTTCTCCCACGGTAGCGTTTCATTTTTAATATTATGCCGGTTTACAGTAGCCTGCCGTTCCTGTTGCATTAACGGTTACGGCTGAGTCGATTACAATTAAATCCTCAGTACAGTTAAAGGCGTACTTTTTAGCCTTAATTGTAATGTTGCCCGAAAGGGCGGTAAAGCCCTTATTACCTTCAAGCTGAATACCGTCGCCCATAGTGCTTTCAATGTTCATAACCGTTGCGGTATGCCCTTCCTCAAGTGCAAGGAACGTCATATTCTTACAGCGGATACAGTCGTCGGCAGATTTAATTTTGATAGTTGCATTATCCTCAATTTCAACGTTGTAATAAACCTCGTCCTCAACAAGCGCTCCGCCTATACCGGGAACGAGCACGGTATCCTTTGTATCGATACCTCGGTTACCGCTGATAATATCAAGCGTAAGATTTTTAATGGTCAGCTTTGCTTTATTATCAATCGCGGTTGTATCGTAACACCTGAGATTAAGCTTTCCGTGACCTCTGAGCTCAAGCGGACAACTGCTGTCAATCGCATTGCCGGAGGTATTGGCTATTAAAGTATTTTCGCTCATATCCTTGGCTGAAAGGAATACCTTCTGCGCTTCGCCGTAAACGGGCGCGCCGTCCTTATCGGTAATCAACTCGCCGTTTTCATCATAGGAAGGCGCTCTGTTTTTAACGTTAATGCAGTCCCTGCCGTTATTTTCAAGCGTAACTCCGTTAAGCTTAACCTCCGTTCTTCCTACCGCGTTAATATCAATAGTGAAATTGCTTCTGCTTCCCGTTATTTCAAAATCGATTGTGCCGTCCTCATTAGTCGATAAATCAAGCTTATCGTTTACTTCCGTTGTGTTAGTTGAGGATTTTTTAAAGGAAGCATAATTCGGGTTACTTACGGTTTCGCTTTCAATATCAATATAACAGGTTTTATCAACCATAACCTCGTCGCAGCGCGTGCAGTTATGAACTCTGAAATAGTTTTCGTCAACCGTATATTTTTCTTCAAAATCGTGGCCGAGGGCAGGCGTTGTTACCTTCGTTGTTTCGTCAATAAAGCCGCAAACCGTACAAACCATTGCGGTATAGCCCTCCTCGGTGCAGGTGGGCTCAACTGTCTTTTCTTCAAAAACGTGCGCCGTGCCGAGAGGCTCCTCGGTTTCAACCTTACTGCTTTCGTCAACATAGCCGCAAACCGTGCAAACCTGAATATCATATCCCCAATCGGTACAGTTGCGGGCAACGCTCTTCGTTTCAAAGGTATGGGGTATTACGGCAGTATAATTATCAACGTAGCTGAAGCCGCATTTTGAACACTTATAGGTTGTATATCCCTGCTCGGTACAGCTTGGCGCTGTGACCGTAGGTTCAAAGCTGTGTTTTTTTAGCTTTGTTGTATATGTATCGCCGCAGACGGTGCAGGTATATTTTGTATAATCCTCATAAACCGGGTTTTCCGTTACAAGCTCCTTAACGTACTTATGGGTTGTTAAATCCTTTTCGGTTTTAACGGAAAACTTCTTTTTGCAGAACTTGCATATATTCGTTTTTTCGCCCTGCTCGGCGCAGGTTGCCGCTTTTTTCACCGTCCACGAGGTTGACGGCTGATGAGCGGCTTTTGCTTTTTTTATTACGGAAAAAGCGCCGTATTTTTTCTTTTTTCCAACCGTAACATATGCGCGCGCCTTGTAATAGCGTGTTTTGCCGAGCTTTAATTTAAGCACGGCCTTATTGGTTTTAACGGTTTTAACCTTTTTGTATTTTCCGTTTTTCTTTGTGCTTACATAAATTTCATAACCGGTTACGTTCTTTTGCTTTTTCCATTTAAGCGTTACCTTTGAGCAGGCAGGAGTCGCCTTAAATGACGCAACCTTAACGGGCTTTGCCGCCGCATAAGCCGTAGGAACGGCGCCGAAAGCCGCAGTAAAAAGCATAAGGGCCGCAATTATTACCGATATTGCTTTTTTCATCATAAATACCACTTCCTCTAATGCGGATTATACTACATAGCGGTGTTAAAAGTCAAACATTATAAATGTTAAAATATTATTGAAATAATAAAATATAGAGTATATAATAAAACCGACAAGGAGATTTTATTATGAAAGCTTTTATGGATAAGGATTTTTTACTTGACAGCGATACAGCAAAAATGCTTTTTCACGATTATGCCGAAAATATGCCGATTTGCGACTATCACTGCCATTTGAGCCCTAAAGAAATTTTTGAAAACGAACAGCCCGAAAGCATTTCTCAGCTCTGGCTGTCGGGCGACCATTACAAGTGGCGCGCAATGCGAAGCGCAGGTATTGACGAAAAATACTGTACGGGTAATGCTTCCCCAAAGGAAAAATTCATTGCCTTTGCAACAGCGCTTCAATACGCCGCAGGTAACCCGCTTTACCACTGGGCTCATCTTGAGCTTCAGCGCTATTTCGGCATTTATACCCCGCTTAACGCCAAAACCGCGGAGGATATTTACGAAAAAGCCAACACGGCAATAGCGCAAGGCGATTTTCGTCCGCAGACGCTTATTGCGCGCTCAAACGTTAAGTACGTATGTACAACCGACGACCCGATTGACGATTTAAAATACCACAAGCTGCTTGCCGAACGGGATTTACCTTTTAAGGTTCTCCCCTCCTTCCGCCCCGATAAGGCGCTGAATATAAATTCCGATGATTTTATTGAATATATTCATAAGCTCGGGGAGGCTGCGGATATTGAAATCGGCTCATTGCCGGACGTAGTAAGCGCTTTATACAGCCGTGCCGAATATTTCAGCGAATGCGGATGTAAGATTTCAGACCAGGCTTTTGAGACCCCGCCTTATGCCCGCGCTGATAACGAGGAGCTAAACGAAATTTTTGCAAAAGCAATGCTCGGAGGCAAGGTTACCCGTCTTGAAGAAGAAAAATACAAAACGGCTATTATGCTTGCGCTTGGAGTTAAGTATCATCAGCTCGGCTGGACTATGGAAATCCATATCGGCGCAATGCGCAATAACAACACAAAAATGTTTCAGGCTATAGGCGCGGATACCGGCTTTGATTCCGTAGGCGACGGCGCCGTTGCAAAACCGCTTTCGCGTTTATTGAATTCGCTTGAGCTTGTATGCTCGCTTCCCAAAACAATCCTGTTTAATTTAAACGATAAAGACAATACCGTTCTTGCAACAATGCTCGGCAATTTTCAAAGCAGCGAGGCCGAAAGCAAAATTCAGTTTGGCCCCGCGTGGTGGTTTCTTGATACGATGGACGGAATGACGGCGCAGATGAAAGCGCTCGGCAATCTCGGAATTCTCGGCAAATTTGTTGGTATGGAAACGGACAGCCGCTCGTTCACCTCTTATGCAAGGCACGAATATTTCAGGCGAATTATGTGCCGCCTTATCGGGGGCTGGGTTGAAAACGGGATGTACGCATATGACGAGGAGATTTTAAAAGAAATTATTCAGGGCATATGTTATAATAACGCTGTTAAATACTTCGGTTTTGAATAAAGGAAAACATTATGAACTTAAACTTAAAGCCAAAAGAGGATTGTACATTTGACGAGCTTTCGCTCGGCGAAATTATGCTTCGCCTTGACCCCGGCGAGGGCAGAATAAAAACCGCCCGTTCCTTCAAAGCATGGGAGGGCGGTGGCGAATATAACGTTGCGCGCGGGCTTCGCCGCTGCTTCGGCTTAAGGACGGGCGTTGTTACCGCCTTTGCCGAAAACGAGATAGGCTATCTTCTTGAGGATTTAATTCTTCAGGGCGGAGTTGACACCTCGCTTATCAAATGGGTTCCCTATGACGGAATAGGAAGAACGGTAAGAAACGGGCTTAACTTTACCGAACGCGGCTTCGGAATCCGCGGAGCCGTCGGCGCGTCCGACAGAGGCAACACGGCCGCTTCGCAGCTTAAGCCCGGCGATATTGACTGGGATTATATTTTCGGCACGCTCGGCGTACGCTGGCTCCACACGGGCGGAATTTTTGCCGCGCTTTCCGAAACAGCAGCAAAAACGGTTATTGAAGCCGTAAAAAAAGCAAAGCAGTACGGCACCGCCGTTTCATATGACCTCAACTACCGCCCTTCGCTTTGGAAGGGCATCGGCGGTCAGGCAAAGGCGCAGGAGGTTAACCGCGAAATTGCAAAATACGTTGACGTTATGATAGGCAATGAAGAGGACTTTACCGCCTGTCTCGGCTTTGAGGTTGAGGGCAACGACGCCGAGCTCAAAGAGCTTAACATTGACGGCTATTATAAAATGATTGAAACCGCAACGAAGGCTTATCCTAATTTCAAGGTAATCGCAACAACGCTTAGAACCGTTAAAACCGCAACCGTTAACGATTGGAAGGCTATCTGTTGGGCTGACGGAAAAATCTATAATTCAATAGAATTCCCCGCCCTTGAAATTCTTGACAGAGTAGGCGGCGGAGACAGCTTTGCAAGCGGGCTTATTTACGGATTAATGACTTTTGAGGACGCGCAGAAGGCGGTTAACTACGGCGTTGTTCACGGCGCGCTTGCAATGACAACCCCGGGCGATACCTCAATGGCAAGCCTTAAAGAGGTTGAAGCAAAGGTTAACGGCGCTTCAGCAAGGGTTCAGAGATAAAGGAGAATTTTTATGGCTAACAAAATTGAAACTCTGTCTAAAATTCAGGAGGTCGGCATTGTTGCCGTTGTTCGCGCCGAATCAGTTGAGCAGGCTGAAAGAATTACAGACGCCTGCATTAAGGGCGGCGTTGCGGCTATAGAGCTTACCTTCACCGTTCCTCACGCCGACAAGCTTATTGAAGCAATGAAAGCGAAATATACTTCAGGCGAAATTATCATAGGCGCGGGAACCGTTATGGACGCCGCAACCGCAAGAATAGCAATTCTTGCAGGCGCGGAATATATTGTTTCGCCCTATTTTGACCCCGAAACTGTACGCTGCTGTAACCGTTACGGCATTCCTTCAATGCCCGGTATTTACACGCCTACCGAAGCGGTTCAGGCTATGGAATGCGGCGCAGACGTGCTTAAGGTTTTCCCCGGCGACCTTGCAGGCCCGAGGTTTATTAAGGACCTTCACGGCCCGATTCCCCACGCGGTAATGATGCCCTCGGGCGGCGTTGATATTGATAACGTCAAGGATTGGATTAAAGCCGGAGCAATAGCGGTAGGCGCAGGCTCATCCCTTACCGCAGGGGCAAAAACCGGCGACTATGAAAAGATTACCGAAACGGGCAAAATCTTCGTTCAGCGCATAAAAGAAGCAAGGGAAGAAATGAAGAAATAAAAAAAGAGCAATCAACAGTGTTACCGTTATAAGAAGGTGGCTGAGTAAAAACTCAGCCGCTCTGTTTTTTATCTCTACAAATCAGAAGTTTTATGGTTTTTGTAGGGCAAGGTGCCTACACCTTGCCGCGGCACGATGTGGGCATCGTGCCCTACAATTGATACGGATAAC
>ONCR01000077.1 GCA_900316345.1 uncultured Eubacteriales bacterium
GCTTGCTCCGTTTTTCTCGTTTTTTCTTCGTTTTTCATATGTTTTTCTCGTTTATAATTTACAAAAATTTTTGTCCGCGCAGGCTTGTTTCAACATTTTCTTTGCTTTCGCCGCTTATATATGGTAAAATAAATTTAACTTTTTTATAGGGGGAACAGCGATGGCTCTTTTTCAGTCAGTTGCGGATATTATAGGTAACACGCCGCTTGTAAGAATTAAAAATTTTGAAAAGGCGTACGGCGTTAACGCCGAGCTTTTTGCTAAGCTTGAATATTTTAACCCTGCCGGCTCGGTTAAGGACAGAATAGGAAAAGCTATAATAGACGAAGCAGAAAAAAGCGGAAGGCTTAAAGCGGATTCGGTAATAATCGAGCCCACTTCGGGCAACACGGGAATAGGCATAGCGGCCTATGCGGCAACAAAGGGATATAAGGTTGTTATAACCATGCCCGAAAGCATGAGCGCGGAAAGGCGCGCGCTGATGAAGGCCTATGGCGCTGAGCTTGTTTTAACCGAGGCGTCAAGGGGTATGAAGGGCGCGATTGAAAAGGCGGAGGAGCTTCATTCCCAAAACCCGAATTCAATAATCGCCGGCCAGTTCGTAAACCCCGTTAATCCGAGGGCGCACTATGAAACCACAGGCCCGGAAATCTGGCGCGACACGGAGGGTAAAATTGACCTTTTTGTTGCCGGAATAGGCACGGGCGGAACGCTTTCGGGCGCGGGAAAGTATTTAAAGGAAATGAATCCGGAAATCAAGATTATCGGCGTTGAGCCTGCCTCCTCTCCCGTTCTTACAAAGGGCGAAGCCGGTTTGCATAAAATTCAGGGCATCGGCGCGGGCTTTATTCCCGAAACGCTTGACCCCTCCGTTTATGACGAGGTTATAGCGATTGAGGACGCAAAAGCGCTTGAATACGGAAGGCGTTTTCCGAGCCTTGAGGGAGCGCTTGTAGGCATTTCAAGCGGTGCGGCGCTTGCGGGTTCGGTTGAGCTTGCAAAAAGAGAGGAAAACAGGGGAAAACGCATAGTCGTTCTTCTTCCCGATTCGGGCGACAGATACCTTTCAAGCGCAATGTTTAAAGATTAAATAATATGCAAAAACAATTCGCTTTTTCTTGTGGTAATATTGCCCAAGTGAAGGCGGATTTTTTGCGCCGTTATTGTACACGAAATAGAAAAAGGTTAAGAAACGGTATCAATTTAAAATATTTGTTGAAATTTGTTTTCAGTTAATATATTATATCTTTATAATTTGAATTTGGCGGTGATTTGAATGGACCTTCTTAAGAATAAGATTCTTGCCGAGGGCGAAGTTTACGAAGGTAATATTCTTAAAGTAGACTGTTTTCTTAACCACCAGATAGACTGCGTATTTTTGCGCGAAATTGCAAAGGAATTTCATAGGCTTTTTAAAGATGAGGGCGTTAACAAAATCCTGACAATCGAGGCTTCGGGCATTGCCATAGGCACGGCGGTACTTATAACATTATGGTTTCAAAGCGCTTTCTCGGCAAGGGCGATAAGATTCTTATTGTTGACGATTTCCTCGCCGTAGGCAACGCGCTTAAGGGGCTTATTGAGCTTGTTAACCAAAGCGGAGCCGAGCTTGCGGGCTGCGGAACGGTTATAGAAAAGGGATACCAGCACGGCGGCGACAAGCTTCGCGAAAAGGGGATTAAGGTTGAAAGCCTTGCCATCGTTGAAGAAATGAACCACGAAACCGGCGAAATTAAATTCAGATAAGATTATTTGGCTATGGGGCCTTATAATATAAAACCATCAATAATTAAAATGGAGGGAAAAACAATGAAAAACACAAAGAAAATCGTTGCAATTCTTCTCGCGTTAGTTCTCGCTGTAGCAGGCGTATTCGTAGCTTGCTCAAAGGGCGGAGATGACGCTAAGAAGGGTGAGGACGCTTCATCAGCTCCTGCAGCCAGCGACAGCGCTAAGACCGACGACGTAAAAGTTGACCCTGATTTCAAGGTTGGCTTCATCTGCTTACACGATGAAAACTCTACTTATGATAAGAACTTCATCGAAGCAGCTAAAGAGGCTTGCAAAAACATCGGTTTAAGCGACGAGCAGGTTATCATCAAGACCGGTATCGGCGAAGACGAATCCTGCCTTAACACAGCTCTTGACCTTGTTGACCAGGGCTGCGGCTACGTATTCGCTGACTCTTTCGGCCATGAATCCTATATGATTGAAGCCGCTAAGAAGGAACCCAAGGTTCAGTTCTGCCACGCAACGGGCACAAAGGCTCACACAGAAAAGCTTAGCAACTATCACAATGCATTCGCTTCTATCTATGAAGGCAGATACCTTGCAGGCGTTGCTGCAGGCTTAAAGCTCAACGAAATGATTGAAGCAGGCAAGATTAAGGCTGAAGAAGCTAAAATCGGTTATGTAGGCGCTTTCCCGTATGCAGAGGTTAAGAGCGGTTACACTTCATTCTTCCTCGGCGCAAGAAGCATTTGCCCCACCGCTACAATGGAAGTTAAGTTCACAAACTCCTGGTATGACGAAGCTCTTGAAAAGGAAGCTGCCAATACCCTTATCAACAACAAGTGCGTTCTTATTTCTCAGCACGCTGACTCAATGGGTGCTCCCACTGCTTGCGAGGCTGCAGGCGTTCCGGACGTTTCTTACAACGGCTCAACAGTTGACGCTTGCCCGAACACCTTCATCGTTTCTTCAAGAATCAACTGGGTTCCTTATTTCGAGTATTCAATCAAGGCTGCTATGGCAGGCGAAGCTATTGATACCGACTGGACAGGTACAATCGAAACCGGTTCTGTAGTTCTTACAGAGGTTAACGAAAAGGCTGCCGCTAAGGATACGCAGGCTAAGATTGACGAAGTTAAGGCTGAACTTGAAGCAGGCAAGATTCACGTATTCGACACATCTGCGTTCACCGTTAAGGGCAAGGCTCTTGACAGCTATCAGGCAGACGTTGACGATATGGGCGACTTCGTTCCCGAAACAGAAGTAATTAAGGACGGCTACTTTGCAGAATCAGAGTTCAGATCAGCTCCTTACTTCGATATCGATATCGACGGTATTACCATTCTTTAATTTCTTAACAATTTTAAAAACCGTGGCCGCGGAAACGCGGCCGCGGCAAATTCATTTTAAATGCTATTTTTAAGTCGGAGGTAAAAAATGAGCGAAACCCTTGCACTCGAATTAAAAGGTATAACCAAAGCCTTCGGAACAAAAGTTGTGGCCAACAAAGACGTTGACCTTCAGGTTAAAAAGGGAGAAATTCTTGCAATACTCGGCGAAAACGGCTCGGGTAAAACAACGCTTATGAATATGGTTTCGGGAATTTATTTTCCCGACGAGGGTCGAATATTTGTTAACGGCCAAGAGGTCGTTATCCGTTCGCCCAAGGACGCTTTTAAGTATAAAATAGGTATGATACATCAGCATTTTAAGCTTGTTGATGTTTTTTCGGCTGCCGAAAATATCGTTCTCGGAATAGAGGACGGCAAAAAATTCAATATGAAAAATGCCGAAACTGAGATTAAGAAAATAACCGATAAATACGGATTTCAGATAGATTTAAAAAAGAAGATTTACGAAATGTCCGTTTCCGAAAAGCAGACCGTTGAAATTATTAAGGTTCTTTACAGAGGCGCGGATATTCTTATTCTTGACGAGCCCACCGCGGTTCTGACTCCGCAGGAAACGCGAAAGCTTTTTGATGTTCTTCGCAATATGAAGAAGGATAACAAATCAATTATCATCATTACCCATAAGCTTCACGAGGTTCTTGAAATTTCGGACAGGGTTGCCATTCTTCGCAAGGGCGAAAACGTAGGAACGGTAAACACCGCCGACGCAACCGAGCAAAGCCTTACCGAGGGTATGGTAGGTGAAAAGGTTTCGCTTAACATTGAAAGAAAAGAGCCCGTTGACCCCGAAATAAGGCTTGTTGTTAAAAAGCTTAACGTAAAAGACCCCGATGGCTCTTACGCCCTTAAGGACGTTAACTTTAAGGTTTACAGCGGCGAAATCTTCGGCGTTGCCGGAATTTCGGGCAGCGGCCAGAAGGAGCTGCTTGAATCAATCGCAGGTCTTCAGAAATGCGAAAAGGGCTCAAGTATTCTTTATACCGATTCTGACGAGGTTGAGCAGCAGCTTGTAGGCAAATCGCCGAGAGATATAAGAAAGCTCGGCGTTGCTATGAGCTTCGTTCCCGAGGACAGGCTCGGCATGGGCCTTGTAGGAAATATGGATATAGTTGATAATATGATGCTCCGTTCCTACAAAAGCGGTAAAACCGAATTTCTTGACAGAAAGAAGCCCAAAAAGCTTGCCGAGGAAATTATTGACGAGCTTGAGGTTGTTACCCCCTCAACAAGCACCCCCGTTCGCCGCCTTTCGGGCGGTAACGTTCAAAAGGTTCTTGTCGGGCGCGAAATCGCCCTTGAACCGAGGCTGCTTATGGTAGCTTACCCCGTAAGAGGGCTTGATATTAACTCCTCATATACTATATATAATCTTCTTAACAAGCAGAAGGAGGAGGGCGTATCAATTATATTCGTAGGTGAAGACCTTGACGTGCTTATTGAACTTTGCGACAGAATTATGGTTATCAACTCCGGCGAAATAACCGGCATAGTTGACGGCCGCGGCGCAAAGAAGGAGGAGCTCGGTCTGCTTATGACAAAGAGTACACACAAGGAGGAAAAGGCAAATGGCTGATAAAACCAAGGCTCGCGAGCCGCTTGTCCATATAGTTAAGCGTACCGGAATTGCCGGCTATAAGGCATGGATAATAAGAATCCTTTCGGTTGTTGCCGCCCTTGTTGTATGTGCGCTTTTAACTATGTTTTTAACCCATCAGAACCCGATTCAGGTTTACGCAACCATGATTAAGGGCTCCTTCGGAAGCTCAAGGCGCTTTTGGATGATGCTTCAAAACCTTGCAATGCTGCTTTGCGTTGCGCTTGCGGTAACTCCTGCGTTTAAAATGCGCTTCTGGAATATCGGCGCCGAAGGCCAGGTATTAATCGGCGGCCTTGCAACCGCCGCGTGTATGATTCTTCTCGGCGGAAAAATCCCCAACGCTCTTCTGATTCTTGTTATGATAATCTGCTCAATCCTTGCAGGTGCAATCTGGGCGCTTATCCCCGCCTTCTTTAAGGCGCATTTCAACACCAACGAAACGCTGTTTACCCTTATGATGAACTACGTCGGAATTCAGCTCGTTTCATATTTCACCATCGTTTGGGAAAACCCGAAGGGCTCGGGCCAGATTGGTATTATCAACCAGGCCACCCACGCGGGCTGGTTCCCGAAAATCGGTAATTTTGATTATCTTCTTAACGTGCTTATCGTTCTTGCTTTAACAATTGCGATGTTTGTTTATCTTAAATACAGCAAGCACGGCTACGAGCTTGCGGTTGTAGGCGAAAGCGAAAACACGGCAAGATATATCGGCGTTAACGTTAAAAAGGTTGTTTTAAGAACGATGTTCCTTTCGGGTGCAATCTGCGGTATCGCAGGGCTGCTTCTCGTAGGCTCAACCTCATATACAATTTCAACCAAAACCGCCGGCGGAAGAGGCTTTACGGCAATCATGGTTTCGTGGCTTGCAAAGTTCAACCCGATTTATATGATTTTAACCTCCTTCCTTCTTGCCTTCCTTGAAAGGGGAGCAAACGAAATTGCAACCGTTTTCGGCCTTGACCAGGCGTTTTCGGATATATTAACGGGAATAATTCTTTTCTTCATTATAGGAAGCGAATTCTTCATTAACTATCAGCTTAAATTTCATCATTCGCAAAAGGAGGTAAAATAATATGCTTTCTTCAACAGTTATTGCCTTCTTCCAGAGAGCCGTCGTTCAGGGCATACCCCTTCTTTACGGCTCAACGGGTGAGATTTTAACCGAAAAATCGGGAAACCTTAACCTCGGTATTCCCGGTATAATGTATATGGGCGGTATCAGCGGCGTAATCGGCGCGTTCCTTTACGAAAATTCGCTTAAAGCAAGCGGAGCTGCGGCAAACGCCTTTCTTGCGATTTTCATTCCGCTTATCAGCTCAATTATCGGTTCGCTGCTCGCAGGGCTTATCTACTGCTTCTTAACGGTAACCCTTCGCGCAAACCAGAACGTTACGGGCCTTGCCCTTACAACCTTCGGCGTTGGCTTCGGTAACTTCTTCGGCGCTTCGCTTGTTAAGATTACGAAGTCCGATATCCCGTCGGTTGCTCTTTCAACAACAAGCGCGTTCTTTACAAAGAAGCTTCCGTTTGCGGGAACTACGGGCTGGTTCGGCAAGATGTTCTTTTCCTACGGCTTTCTTGCCTACCTTGCAATAATTATTGCAATAATTTGCGCAATCTTTCTTAAAAGAACAAGGGGCGGCCTTCACCTTCGCGCCGTAGGCGAAAACCCCGCAACGGCAGACGCGGCAGGCATTAACGTTAACCGTTCAAAATACCTTGCAACCTGCGTAGGCTCGGTTATAGCAGGTCTCGGCGGCCTTTACTACGTTATGGACTACGCCAACGGCGTATGGTCAAATGAGGGCTTCGGCGACAGAGGCTGGCTTGCAATTGCGCTTGTTATCTTCGCAATATGGCGCCCGAACCTCGGCATACTCGGTTCAATACTTTTCGGCGGACTTTATATAGTATTCCTTTTCATCAACGGCCTCTCCTTAAGGTCGCAGGAGCTTTTCAAAATGCTTCCCTACCTTGTAACAATCATCGTTCTTGTTGCGGTAAGCGTAAGAAAGAAGAAGGAAAATCAGCCGCCTGCTTCGCTCGGACTTTCGTATTTCCGAGAGGACAGATAATATATTACGGGAGGGTTTTTGCCCTCCCATGATTTTGAGGTAAAGCTATGGAATTGTTAAATAAAGATATTAACGAGGTTCTTGTTTCCGCTGAACAGCTTCAGATAATCAACAGGCGCCTCGGTGAGCAGATAACAAAGGATTTTGAGGGTAAAAACCTTCTTGTTGTAGGCATTCTTAAGGGCTCGGTTTATTTTATGACGGACCTTACAAGGTATATTGACCTTCCGCTTAAGCTGGATTTCCTCGCCGTTTCAAGCTACGGCAGCGGAACCCGCTCCTCAGGCGCGGTTAAAATTATTAAGGATATTGATATTGACCTTGCCGGCTACGACCTTCTTCTTGTTGAGGATATTCTTGATTCGGGCAGAACGCTCGATTACGTAAGCAGAATGCTTCAGACGAGGGGAGCTAATTCAATTTCAATCTGTACGCTTCTTGACAAGCCCGAAAGAAGAGTTGTTGAGCTTGAGCCCGACTACGTAGGCTGCTCCGTGCCTGATGAATTCGTGGTTGGCTACGGCCTTGATTACGACCAGAAATACCGTAACCTGCCTTATATCGGCTCGCTTAAAAGGGAGATTTATGAATAATAAAAAGACGCGCCTGCCTAAAGAGCTTTGCTGGCTCTTGGGGCTTGTAATTATGCCCTTTGCCGTTGCTCTTATGACTAAGGCGAACCTCGGCCTTTCAATGATAGCCGCGCCGACGTTCATCATAAGTGAAAAAATACCGTTTTTAACCTACGGCCAAACCGAGTATATTGCCCAGGGCGTTATGCTTATTCTTATGTGCATTGTGGTTAAAAAGTTTAAGGCAACCTATTTTACCTCGTTTGTAACAGCGGTTATCTACGGCTCAATTCTTGATTTATTCATCTGGTGCTTCAGCGGCTTTACTATTGAAGCGATGTGGTTAAGAATAGTTGTGTTTATTATAGGTATGGTTTTAACCTCTGTCGGCGTTGCGTTTTTTATGAATACGTATCTTGCGCCCTGCGCATGGGATTATTTTGTAAGAACCGTTGTTTTTGAAAAGAAGCTTGATTTAAGAAAATTTAAGCTCGGCTACGACTTCTGTTTTCTTATTATCAGCGTTGCGCTTTCGCTTATACTGTTTAAGGGCTTCGTCGGTATAACGTGGGGAACGCTTGTTATAGCCGTATGTAACGGTAATATTATCGCCTTTTTAAACAGTTATATTAATAAGCATTTTGAGCTTTATTCGGCATTCCCGAAGCTTGAAAAATTCTTTTAAAACGCCTTTTGGTATGCCCCTCGGGGCGCGCCCCGGGCGTTTTATTTTTTTATATACAAATTACCGCTTGTGTGATATAATGAGGGCGAGGTGAGCCAGATGAAAAAACGAGCCGTTGCATTTATTCTTGCATTTTTTATATTCGCTTCGCTTTTTCCCGTTACCGCTTCGGCGAGCGAGGACGTTATCTGCGTCGGCGGAGTATATGTTAATAAAGAAAACGCCGCCGACGTTTTAGGCGACGGCACGGTGAGCTACAGCTTTTCGGAAAATACGCTTACGCTTCGCGGCGCGGAGATAAATTCGGCGCAGCTTGAGGGAATTTACTGCGGGATTTATTTTAACTGCAGCGAGGGCGTAACGGTTAAAACCGAAAGTGACAGCAGGGTTATCGGCAAAACGGATTCCGAGGCAGGCGAAAAGCCAAAGATAATCGGTATTTTTTCAATGAGCGATATAACCTTTAAGGGAAACGGAAAGCTCACCGTTGAAACAGGGGAAGCGTACGACGTCTACGGTATTTGGACCGAGGGCGATATGACCTTCAGCGAATCAAACGTATACTGCTACGCGCTTTATGCTTCGCACGACGGTATTTCGCTTGTTATAAGAAAAAACCTTTGCTTTAATGACGCAAAAACGGGCGGCTACGGCTGTACCGCCGCGTTTTACATTGACGGCGGCTTTATTATAGAATCGGGAACGTATTATATCGGCGTTAAGGAACCTGACGAAAAATTCCCGCGCGGCTACGGCTATATAGTAAGCTCGGTTTCAACCTTTTTTACGGTAAGGTGGAAGAATTATGACGGAAGCATTCTTAAAACGGACAGCGTTGCTCTCGGCAATACCCCGGTATATCTCGGCAAAACGCCGAAGCGCCCCGATGACGAGCATTATACCTATACCTTCATCGGCTGGAATAAGCGTCCGGAGCCGATATTTACCGATACGGTTTATACGGCAAAGTTTTCCGCTTCTCTGATATACGATGAAAGCAAGCTTCCGTCGGAGGAGGAAACCGAAAAGGAAATAATTGACGCCGATACCGATAATGCGGACCCGAAGGGCTCGTCCTTCCTGCCGTTAATGCTTCGCGCAAAGGGGAAAAAACAAAAAATCACCTTAAGCTGGAAGCGCATTAAGGAAGCAAACGGCTATATCATATACGGCGCAAGGTGCGGCAAGGGGATGAAACGCCTTAAAACGCTTGCCTCGTCAAAGAAGGTAAAATACAGCTTCAAGGGGCTGAAAAAAGGGAAGTATTATAAATACATAGTTGTTGTCTTTTATTGATGTGAGACCATCCTCCCAGGGCAATGACGTGGCGAATGCAGGCTCGGCAAAACAAAGAGCAAGCAGGGCGGCAAAAAGGGCAACCCGACGGGAGTTAAGCTTAACAAAACAGCCTTAACAATAAAAAAAGGCAAAAGCGTTAAGCTTTCGCCGAAGCTTGTTTCAAAAAAGAAGGTTGCAACCCATATTGCAAAATTCAGGTATGAAAGCTCCGATAAAAAAATCGCCCTTGTAACCAAGAGCGGAAAAATCAAGGCGAAGAAAAAGGGCACGGCCTTTATCTACATTATAACCCAAAACGGAATATACAAGCGCGTCAGAGTGACGGTAAAATAAAGAGCTCCTTGGGGCGTCCGTCATAAAGAAGTTTATAAAAATAAGCCTTCCCCTTGAGGTACTCCCCGCTTAACGGGGAGATGTCACGAAGTGACAGAGGGGACCGTCTACGGCGTAAAAGGTGGATTGCCGATTCGCTTCGCTCAACAGCTTCCCCTCAAGGGGAAGCCTTTTTTCCCCGGATTTGGCATTACACATCCTATGCTCGCTAAAGTCCATGACATGATTTGTTATTATGAAAGTACTATGGTATAATGAACCCTACAAATCGGGATTTGTAGGGCGGTCGGTTATCCGTATCAATTGTAGGGCACGATGCCCACATCGTGCCGCGGCAAGGTGTAGGCACCTTGCCCTACAAA
>ONCR01000041.1 GCA_900316345.1 uncultured Eubacteriales bacterium
GCACTAAAAACGCTTGAAGTTAGGATGAAATTTGGCTTTTGAGGTCGAAGCTTTGCTGACGCAAAGCAAGAACGAAAACGGCAAAGTTCGCTTAAATACAGTGTTTTTAGCGGTTCGGATTCGTCTCGCTCTGCTTACTGACTGTCGGCGGTTCTTACGGTAATTTCTCCGCCGGTGAGCCTTTTTATTTCGCCGCTTTCGGTAACAACGCAAAGCGCAAAGCTGTCGTCAATTCCCGTTACGGTTGCGGCGGTTTTTTTATTGTTTAACGTAAACACTATATCCCTGCCGATAAGCATTGAATGCCTTCGGTAGTAATCAATAAAGCTGTCGGCCCCGCTTTCCGAAAGGGCAAGCAGGTTGTCGGTTATTTCGCTTACAAGCACCGCCCGATTAACCCTGCAGCCGAGGCACCCTGCCTGCGGCGCGTCATCAGGGAAGACAGACGTTGAAATATTAACGCCGATTCCGATAATAACGGCGGTTGAGCCTTTAAGGCTAACGGCCTCGCAGAGAATTCCGCAGACCTTTTTGTTTTCAACGTAAATATCGTTAACCCATTTTATTTCGGGCTTTTTTTCGGTAAGCTTTTCAATCGCCGTGCAAACGGCGACAGCCGCCGCGGAGGTGAGGTATAAAAGCCTGTCGGCGCTTTCGCAAAAGCCCAGCGCAAGGGACATATAAATTCCCGTATCCTTCGGGGAATAGAAGCTTTTGCCCTGACGTCCTCTGCCGGAGGTCTGCTCCTCTGCGGTAACAAGCAGCGGAAGGGGCGCGCCGTTTTTAATAAGCCGCCTTGCTTCGCTGTTGGTTGAATCAATTGAGGAAAAGTGTTTTAATTCAAGCCCTTTTTTAAGGCGCTTTTTTAATTCCTCCGAAGAAAAAGCATTATCCTTATTCATTTATTTTGCACCGTAGCTTATGCAGATATTTTCAATATCGGCGAAGGGATAGGTTTTATCGTAATTAATCGTAAGCGTTTTGCCGTCCTCGCTTACGGCGGCGGTATATGAAATCTCCGCCTCGGTTTCCCCGCCCTCGTTAATTGTGAGCGAAAATTCGCCATTTTCGGCGGCGGAAGAATCAAAGGTAAAGCCGTTCTTTGCCGTTAAAACGACGTTCTTTTCGCTTACCGTTACGGAGTTGACGTATTTAATATCCGATTCCTCCGAAGCGAGGGCAAGCGTGCTCGTAAGGGTTTTCTTTTCGGGGGTGAAGGTATATTTAATCCAGTTAAGTGCCTCGCCGCCCGTCGGCGACGCGGAGTTATTGAAGGTGCGCGACCAGGGCTTTTTAGCCTCCGTTCTCGGGTCGGCGGTTTTATATTCTTCGTTCGGCGTAAATACCATTGATTTAGCGGATATGTAAAGAACGGATTTATCATTCATACGAAGCTCAAAATAAATCGTTCCCGCCTTTTGCGACACGTTTGAATCCTTGTATTTAACAAGAACCTCAACCTCGCAGCAAAGCTTGTTTTCCTTATTTACGTAATAGCTTCCCTTGCCCTTTGACCAGTTGTCGGCGGTAAGGTATTCGCCCTTGCTGTTTTGAAGCGCGCGGAAGAAGCCGACGTAGCCTACGTTCTTTTCGGCAATGCCCGTATCTTCGTTATATTCAATGCTTTTGCTTTTAAGCGTCATTGCAAACTGAACGAACTTTTTGCAGTGCTTAAGCTGGCTTATTTCCTCAACAATGGTGTAATCAAGAATTTCGTGCCAGGTGGTCTGGGTTGCGGAAATCATCTCATACGCTTCCGCGCCGTTTTTCAGCTGATGAAGAATGTAAAGGTCGTAAACAAATTCTCCCGTATCCTGTTCCTCGCCGCTTACGCATTTAACAACAACGTCCTTTTTGCCGTCGGAATCAAGGTCGATTATATGCATTTCGGGCTTTTCCTTTTGCATATAGCTGCTGAAAAGCTTAAATTCAAATTCCTTTTTGCCGTGGGCAAGAATTACGTTTGTATCCGTTAAATAAAGGGAATAGCCTTCTTTTTTGTCAGTAGCAAGCAGGGCGCGGTTGGCGTATTTTTCGGTAGCCGGAGCCTTGCTTACGGTTGTAAGGCTGATGGAATTTTCCGTCCACGGAAGCTGACCGTTATTGGTGTAGTAATAAACGCCGAGCACGGTTGCGCACGCAAGTATCAACGCTATAATAATTCTGAAAAAATATTTCATTACTTAAACATTTCCTTAAAATCAAATTCCTGTTTTTTACCGTTTACAATTTGAAAGCACCTGCCGCCGGCAAGGCTGAACAGCGGTTTGTCGTGGACGAGGGAATCGGAATAAACGTCGCACACCTTAATTTCGTCGGCCTTATATTCCTCATAAAAGCGGCGAACCTTTTCGTCGTAGCGGCAGTTTTCGCCGATAATTGCGCCGGTAAAGCCGTTATGGCGCGTACAGATTAAGCCCTCAAAGCCGAGCCGCTTTTGAATTTCCTTTAAAAGAAAATCGGGGCTTGCCGAAATTATTATGCCCTCGCGCTCCCTGTTAAAAGCCCAGGGGAAGGCAAGGTGTTCGTATTTATCCCAAAACGCCTTTATTGCCTTTTTGCGCGGAATGAAGGGCATAAACGCAAAACATATTTTTTTAAAATGTTTCCATTTTATAAGCCCTGCCGCACCGAGCGCGGCGCCTATACCTATGGGTATAATAAACGGCGCAATCCACGGATACCGTCTTACGCAAAAAAGCGCGAAGCGCGTGCCGCTGTCAAACGGGACAAGCGTTTTATCAAAATCGTAAAGGTCAACCTCGCGCATAGTTATACCAGCTTTTCGTCAAACGAAACGGTGATGGTTTTATCGCTTCTGAAATGGGTAAGCTTAACGCCCGCAGCGTTAAACATCCTTTTGCTGGCGATTGTTCCCGGGGTGTCGGCGTATTTATCGGATATGTAAACAACCTCTTTAATTCCGCTTTGAATAATCGCCTTTGCGCATTCGTTGCAGGGAAAGAGGGCAACAAAAATCCTTGCGCCCCTTAAATCCTGACCGCCCGCGTTAAGAATGGCGTTAAGCTCCGCGTGGCAAACGAAGGGGTATTTTGTATCGTTGCTGTTTTCGGCTGAGCGCTCCCAGGGGAAATCGTCGTCGCTGCAGCCGCGCGGAAAGCCGTTATAACCTACCGACATAATTTTGTTTTCGTCGCTGACTATGCAGGCGCCGACCTGAGTGCTCGGGTCCTTGCTTCTCATAGCTGAAAGAAGCGAAACGCCCATAAAATATTCGTCCCACGAAATATATCCTTCTCTTTTAGGCATAAAAATCACCATAGCCTTTCAGGCAACAAATAGTTCTTTAAAAATCACCTGAATCCTGCGTTGCCTGAACAGGCGTTAACGGTGATTACAGCCATCGCTCGTTGTCGCATAGCGGCAAACTGAGCGGGCAATATAATTTGTTAGTGTGATTTTTCACACTAAATCTCCTTATTTAAGCGCTCCGATGAAGTCGTCAAGCTCGGGAGCTTCAATTTTTTCAACCATTCCGTTATCAACAAGAACGGCGTTTTCGGGATTAATCGGCAGCTTTGCAAGAACGGGAAGCCCAAGCTCCGCCGCGGTTTCGTCAATTTTTGACGCTCCGAAAATGCTGTGCTTTTTGCCGCAATCGGGGCAAACGAAGTAGCTCATATTTTCTATCAGACCGAGAACGGGGATATTCATCATCTCCGCCATATTATAAGCCTTATTAACTATCATCTTAACAAGGTCCTGCGGGGTTGAAACAATAACGATTCCGTCAACGGGAAGCGACTGAAATACGGTAAGCGCAACGTCGCCCGTTCCCGGGGGCATATCAACAAAAAGATAATCAAGCTCGCCCCAGGCAACGTCTGTCCAGAACTGCTGAATAACTCCGCTGATAACGGGGCCGCGCCAAACAACGGGGGCGTTAACGTCCTCAAGAAGAAGGTTAATGCTCATCATTTTAATTCCGCTGTCGGTAACCGTTGGAAGAAGGCCCTTGTCGTCCTGAAGCGCGCGGCTTGTTATTCCGAAGGATTTTGGAACCGAGGGCCCCGTAATATCCGCGTCAAGAACGCCTACCTTAAGGCCTGCCTTTGCGCATTTTGAAGCAAGAAGGCAGGTAACAAGGCTTTTGCCAACGCCGCCCTTGCCCGAAACAACGCCGATAACCTTTTTAATATTTGAACGCTCGTTCATCGGCTTAAGAAAGCTTTGGTTCTCTCTTCTTTCGCTGCAGCTTTCTCCGCAGCTTGAACAATCGTGTGTGCATTCGCTCATTTTAATTCACCTCTGTGTTTATTTTGCCATTAGATTTTAGCATAATGCATACTAAATATCAATATTAATCATAGTTTCTTATAATAGAAATTACCTTGCCTAAAACGGAAAGCTCATCAACTATAATCGGTTCATAATTATCGTTTTCGGGCTGAAGGCGAAAATGGCCGTTTTCCTTGTAAAAGCGCTTAACCGTTGCCTCGTCGCCTATAAGGGCAACAACGATTTCGCCGTTTTCGGCAACGGGCGTTTGCTCAACAACGGCAATGTCGCCGTCAAGAATAGCGGCGTTGACCATGGAATCGCCCTTAACGCGAAGCGCAAAAAGGGAACGCCCCCTTTGCTGAATCGGAACGGGTATGTAATCCTCAACAGCTTCAACGGCGAGAATCGGCATACCTGCCGTAACCGTTCCTATAAGCGGAACGTGGGTTGGCCTTACGCCGTTTTTGCTTAGCCTTATTGTTCGTTTTAGCTGAGGGTCGCGCTCAATGTAGCCCAGCTCCTCAAGGCGGTTAAGGTGATACTGAACGGTTGAGGTTGATTTAAGCCCTACGGCGGCGGCGATTTCGCGCACCGATGGGGGAAGCCCTCTGTCGTCAATAACCTGTTTTATATAATCAAATACCCTTTTAGAGGTTTTAGACAGCTTTTCCATCAAAGCCCTCCCTTGTTTTTATTATAAATATAATATCACAAGGCAAGCATTTTGTCAAACATTCGTACTAATTTCGGATATCAGAGGAAACGCACGCAGAACTCAAAAAGCTTTATGAGAAGAGAAAAGCAGATAATGAATAAAGACTTATCCTCTGTCATTGGCAGAGGATTTTGTTTGATGTTTCATTCAACCATTAGTTGAAACCTTTTCAAGAATCGGGTTATTGCGTTCAAAGCGATTATGCGTTAAGATGAAATCAGACGGTACCGCCAATATAAATTGAGGTGATAAAATGAATATTTATTTCAGCGAAAACATCAAACGCCTGCGCAAGGAGCGTGATTTAACGCAGGAGGCGCTTGCTGATTTCCTCGGTGTTTCTTTTCAGGCAGTCAGCAAATGGGAACGCGGCGAAAGTTATCCGGATATTGAGTTACTACCTACAATAGCTGATTTCTTTTCAGTTTCAACCGATACACTACTTGGTGTAGACAAGGCAAAGAACGAAGAGGAAATTCTTGCGCTTTGCGAAAAGTTCGATAAGAAGCAGTACGCCGGTTCGGAAGGTCCGTTTGGTTATTTTATGAAGGATGCCTATAAAAAGTATCCAGCCGATTTCAGAATTGCCGTCAGGTATATGCAGTATCTTCAGGCAATTAGTGATACGCACGAAAAGACTATGGAAAACACCAATGAAATCCGTGCTATTTATAATCGAATTCAGAATTACTGTACCGATGATACTATCAGAATTCACGCAAAGTATTTGATTCTTCACCATTACAGAAGTTTGGCGCAGTGCGAGGAAAGCCCTATTGGTTATGATGACGTTTACAAACTGCTTGATACGCTTCCGTCCATAAAAGAAACTAAGGATTATCTGCTTTGTTATATGCACGAGTTTGGGGACGAGGAAAACATAAGAACTGGTTGCAGAATTTTGATTGATAAGCTGATTCCGTGCCTTGATGATGCTATGAAGCATTATGTTCTGTTCGCAACAAGAAAAAGAACACAATCGACAACGGCACAAATACAGGAAACTATTGACGCATTAGAAAAGATTTCAGCAATCTATAATATCTTTTATCCTGATGAGGTATACGGTGATTGCTGGAGAAGAGCGATATATACTTATGGCGATTTAGGAGAGGCGTATCATTTACTTGGTGACAATGAAAAAGCCTTGCTGAATTTCAGAAAATGTGCAGAACTTGCAAAACGATTTGATACGCTGCCGGATGAAACGGAAAGACATAATCTTTTCTTTGAAGGAACAATTTATAAAAAGAGTGATGACCCGTCCGTATATTCCGATTCAAGTCTTTGCGATTTGATGAGAAGGTATATGCTTGAAGTCTTCTCGCTTTCAGACGAATTCAAATCAACCACAGATTTTCAAGAAATAATAAAAATAATGGAATAAAAAATCCCCAATCATCTAACTAACGTTCAATGATTGGGGATTGTCCTTTTTAGAAAAATAGCGTCATTTTAGCGTCACGGAAGTGATTTTATCCTCGCAAACCGCCTGTTTAAGCCGTTTTTGCGTGCTGGTTACGCAATTTATAATCCGCACACAGTTGAATTTGCGTTGCTACGAAAAGTGATTTGTTGAGTAGCGTTTGCCCGGTCAAAAACATAGTCGTCTTGCTCGCTTACGCGTCGCAATACTCGTTGTTTTTTCCTAATAGCGGCATTCCTTTATCTGCCACCGGCAGCGGAAAGCAACTTTACTAACAACAGCATCCCTTGGTGCAGGCAACGCAATTTATAACAACAACACAGTTGAACCTGCGTTGCTACGAAAAGGTACACTGTACCTTTTCTCCCAAATCAGAGATTTGGAGCACCGCTCTCGAAATCCTGCGGATTTCTCACTCCCACTCCACCGTGCCGGGGGGCTTGGAGGTGATGTCGTAAACAACGCGGTTGACGCCGCGGCATTCGTTGGTAATTCGGTTGCTGACCGTTGCAAGAATATCGTAGGGGATTTTTGCCCAGTCGGCAGTCATAAAATCGTCCGTGGTTACGGCACGGATTGCAACAAGGTATTCGTAGGTTCTGTGGTCGCCCATAACGCCTACGGTTTTAACCCCGGGAAGAACGCAGAAAAACTGCGCAAGGTTCCTTTCATAACCGTTTTTAGCCATTTCGTCGCGCAGGATTGCGTCCGCATTCTGAAGGATTTCTATTTTTTCGGCGGTGACTTCACCTATAATTCTTACGCCGAGGCCGGGGCCGGGGAAGGGCTGGCGCCAAACGAGCTCCCTCGGGATTCCGAGCCTTTCGCCGACGCGCCTTACCTCGTCCTTAAACAGCTCCGCCAGCGGCTCGATTATGCCGAGAAATTCAACGTCCTCGGGCGTTTTTACGCGGTTGTGGTGGGTTTTGATAACGTCCGCGTCGCCCTTGCCGCTTTCAATGCAATCGGGGTAAATAGTTCCCTGGGCGAAGAAGCCCCTGTCGCTTTGCTTTCTTATCTCGTCCCAAAAAACGTTAAAAAATTCCGTTCCGATAATTCTTCGCTTTTCCTCGGGCTCGCATACTCCCTTAAGCGCGTTTAAAAAATGCTCGGCGCAGTTAACGCGAACAAAGTTCATATCGAACATTGAGGTAAAGGTTTTTTCAACAAAATCGCCCTCGTCCTTGCGCATAAGCCCCTGGTCAACAAAAACGCAGGTAAGCTGTTTTCCGACGGCGCGCGAAAGAAGCGCCGCGGCAACGGAGCTGTCAACGCCTCCCGAAAGGCCGAGGATAACGTTTTTATCGCCTATTTGCTCCTTAAGCCTTTTAACGGTATCCTCAATAAAGCTGTCCATAACCCATTCGCCCTTACAGCCGCAAACGTTGTAAAGGAAGTTATAAAGCACCTTATCGCCGTATTCGCTGTGGGTTACCTCGGGATGAAACTGAACGGCGTAAATTCCCTTCGCCCTGTTTTGCATAGCCGCGCAGGGGCAGTCGGGCGTTGTTCCGATAATCTCAAAGCCCTCGGGCGGGGAAGCGATGTAATCCGTATGGCTCATCCATACAACCGAGCTTTCGGGAACGTTTTCAAAAAGCGGCGAGGGCTTTGCCTTAAGCTCAATTTTGCCGTATTCAGAAACGGGGGCCGTTTTAACCTCGCCCCCCGCCATCCAGGCGATAAGCTGACAGCCGTAACAGATTCCGAGAACGGGCACGCCGATGCCGAGTATCTCTTTTGTATAATGGGGCGAGCTCATATCAAAAACGGAATTCGGTCCGCCGGTAAAAATTATTCCTTTATAATGCTGTTTTCTGATTTCATCAAGCGGCGTTGTGTAGGGAAGAATTTCCGCATATACCCTGTGGTCGCGAACCCTTCGCGCAATTAGTTGGTTATACTGGCCGCCGAAGTCAAGAACTAATATTTTTTCCATCTGTCCTCCCGAATGATTAAGCAACCGCTATCAGGCCAATCCAAACAAAGAAGAGCGCAATAAACCCGAAAAAGGTTATAACGCCGGAGATTATAAGCCCTGCTTTATTAAGTGTTTTTGCCGAATTTGCCTCTGCAAGAAGCGAAAAGTTGTTTGTCTGCTGAGCGAACGCTGCTGCGGAATTAGCCTTTGCAAGCCCTACCGCGCCGAAAATCCAGCCCAGGATAACAAACGATGAAATAACCGCGCAGATAATTGAGATTATTCCGAAAACCTTTGCGTTTGAGGCGTCCTTCATTGCCTCAAGGTGTCTTTGCTGATAAACAAAGCTCTGCTCCTCGGGCGAAGCGTAAGGCGTTTTCGGCCCCGTCGGCTGATAGCCCGAAAAGGCAGTATCGTGCGGCGTATTGGGAATTTTGCCGTAAACGTTATTGGCGTTCTGAACAGCGCCGCATGACGGGCAGAAATTCGCCCCGTCGGGGAGCTCTGCGCCGCAGGTGTGGCAATAAAACATATTCGTTACTCCTCCTTATGTAATCGCTGTATGTTTACATTATAGTATCATAAAATACGTGTGTCAACAGCGGCTATTCAAGGTTGCCCGTAAGAAGCATTATGGCCGAAAGGGCGGCTATCGGCGCGGTCTGGGTTCTTAAAATCCGCTTGCCGAGCGTAGCCTGTGACGCGCCGTATTGCTTAATCAGCTCAACCTCCTGCGCTTCAAAGCCGCCCTCGGGGCCGATGTAAACGGAAACGCTTTTTGTATCGGGTGCAATTATGCTTTTCAGCGGTTCGCCTCCGCCCTCGTAAAAAACGATTTTAGTTTGCGCTTCGTCGTTTTTAAGCGCTTCTTTAAGCGTTACCATAGGCGAAACCTCGGGAACAATGCCCCTTCCGCTTTGCTGGGCGGCCTCAAGGGCGATTTTTGAATAGCGTTCGTTTTTCTTTTTTGCGCTTTTTTCGTCGGGGCGGCTTATACATCTTGCCGTTAAAACGGGAACGATTTTTACCGCGCCGAGCTCAACGCATTTCTGTATAACCTCCTCAAGCTTGCTTCCCTTGGGAACAGCCTGATAAACCGTAACGGCGCAGTCGGGCTCGCTTTCGCCGGCCTGCTTATAACAGACTTCAAGCGTAACGGTTTCGCGGTCAACCGACTTTATTATACAGCCGTAATCGTTTCCGCCGCCGTCGCACACGGTAAGCATATCGCCCGTTTTCATACGAAGCGATTTTGCAATATGGCGCGCCTGCTCGCCGTCAAGAATAATTTCGCCCCCGGGCGCAAAGTCAATAAAAAGCTTTTGCATTTTTACTCCTCAATATGCTCAATAGCGCAGTTGATTATTATTTTAACGTGGTCGTCGGCGAGGGAATAATACATATTTTTCCCCTCGCGGCGGCATTTAACAAGGTGGCTTCGCTTTAGCGCACGAAGCTGGTGAGAAACGGCGGTCTGGCTTGCGCCTACGGCCTCGGTAATCTCGCCGACGTTAAGCTCCTTTTCAAACATTGAAAGAAGAATTTTAACCCTTGTTGAATCCGCAAACATCTTGAATAAATCCGCAATTTCAAAAATTTCAGTTTCGTTCATTTCGGCTTCCTTTCATATGTAACATGTGAACACATCTGACATATGTAAATTATATATCAAAGCGTTAAAAAGGTCAACGGAATTTAACAATTTAGTGAATTAAAATATTATGTAGAATTTCTTTAATTGATATGTTATAATAATATATTATTAAAAAAGTTGGTGGCGTTTTGAAAAATGCGGGGCTTAAGGCGGTAATAATCGGCGCGGTTATGAATTTCGCCTTGGTTATAACAAAATTTTATATCGGCCTGAGCACAAATTCGCTTACTATTTATTGCGACGCCGTTAATAACCTCGGCGACACGCTCGGCTGTATAATAGCTCTGATAGGCTTTGCCTCGGTTAAAAAGCTCGGCGAAAAGCAGAGCGAAAGGGCGCAGAGCCTTGCAACCTTCGTAATAAACATTATTATTTCCGCAACGGGAATTTACTTCATTTATAACGGGCTTGAAAGGCTTATGTATCCTCTGCCCGTTGCGTATTCAATGAAGTACGTTATTATTCTCGGCGCAACCGTCGGCGTAAAAATAATTATGGGGCTTATGTATAAGCGCTTTAATTCACGCGAAAAATCAAGCGTGCTTTCAGCCCTTGTGCTTGACAGCTTTCTTGATTGCTTTATAACCCTTGCGGCGCTGATGAGCCTTGTTCTTGTTTCAAGGGTAAGGGTTGCCGTTGACGGAATTTTCGCTATCGCAACGGGCGGAGTTATTACCGCCGCGGCAATTAAAGGAATAGTTAAAGAAGCGAAAGCTTTAATATCAGATTAAAAACAGACAGGAGAATTGTTATGGCAAAGAAAGAAAAGGTAAAAAAGCCGAAGAAAACCGCAAAGCAGCGTTTAAAGACTCTCGGCAAGGTGCTTCTTATTATTCTTGCCGTTATTGCCGTTATAGGAATTATTATAGCGGTGCTTAACGCGGTTAACAACAAATCGGTAAGAAACTTTATAAGCGAAAGCATCAGCCCCGTTGAATATACCGAGCAGCTTAAGCCCGAGCTTGGCGAGGACGGTTATTATACCTTCACTACCGACAGGGACTTCAAGGTTCTTCAGCTTACCGACGTACATATCGGCGGCGGAACAATGAGCGCGAAGAAGGACCTTATGGCTATCAACGCGGTTGCGGCTATGGTTACCGCCGAAAAGCCGGACCTTGTTGTTGTTACGGGCGACGTTGCGTATCCCGTTCCGTTCCAGTCGCTTACCTTTAATAATAAAAACGGCGCGGTAACCTTTGCTCAGCTTATGGAAAAGCTCGGCGTTTACTGGTGCCTTTGCTACGGCAACCACGATACCGAGGCGTATTCCTTCTATTCAAGGCGCCAGATTTCGGATAAGATATACTGCGATAAGGAAGCCTATCCCCATTGCCTTTTCCAGAAGGGTCCGGATGAGGTTGACGGCTACGGCAACTATGTTGTTAACGTTAAAAACAGCCTTGGCCAGATTACGCAAAGCCTGTTTATGATTGATTCCCATTCATATACCGACGGGGATTACTTCGGAATTCAGTGGAAATACGACGCCATTCACGAAAACCAGGTTCAGTGGTATAAGGATACCGTTGCAGCTTTAACCGAGGAAAACGCGGGCATACGTCCGAAATCGCTCGGCTTCTTCCATATTCCGCTTGCCGAGGAAAGCGACGCCTTTGACGAATACAGAAAAGCCGGCGAAAAGGACACCGAAAACGTTAAGTATCAGTACGGCCTTATCGGTGAGGGCGACTTCGTAATCTGTGCAAGTAAATATAATAACGGAATGTTCGACGCGTTTAAGGAGAACGGAACGCAGGCTATCTTCTTCGGCCATGACCACCTTAACAACCTTTCCGTTGTTTATAAGGGCGTACAGATGACCTACGGTATGTCCGTTGACTATCTTGCATATCCCGGCATTTATAAATACGGCCTTCAGCGCGGCTGTACGGTTATAACCGTTAAGCCCGACGGAAGCATTGATACCGTTGCCGAAAATTATTATCAGGATAAATATCAGTCCGTTAACGAAAAGGAAAGCGTTGACCTTGACCACCAGATGAGCGAGGTTGAGGACACCGCAGGCGCGGTATTCGATTTTCAGAAGGATAACAACAACGGCAAAGAGGAATAATTGATGGATTTTAAAGACGACAGCTTTATGACGCTGCTTGCCCTTGCGGTTATCGGCTTTGTTATTGCCCAGGCGCTGTTCTTTATGATAAGGGCGATAAAGCGCGCAAGAGAGCTCGGCATAGAAAAATCAACGATAAAAAATACAATAATTTCCTCCTCGCTTTTCACCGTTGCTCCGGCAATCGGAATTGTTGCAACCGTTTTAACCCTTGCGGCAGGGCTCGGCTACGTCCTTCCGTGGATAAGGCTTTCGGTTATCGGCAATATCTCGTACGAGGTTACCGCCGCAACGAGCGCGGTTGATGCCTTCGGCTTAAAGGGAGGAATTGCAAACCCGATTACCGACCCCGAGGTTTTTTCAACCATCGCGTGGGTTATGACACTCGGCTCAATAATGCCGCTTATTCTTACCCCTATTCTTCTTAAAAGAATTCAAAAAAGAGTAGGCAAGGCGGTTTCGGGCAACAAGGCGTGGGCGGACGTTATGAGCGCGGCGGCGTTTATAGGATTAATAGCCGCGTTTGTTGCGCGCGCAATCGCAGGGCAGGGCGATACTGCCGTAATCGGAGACGGCGCAGGGCTGCTTTCGGTTTCAGCGCTGGTATATTCAATAGTAATAATGCTTATTCTTTCAAAGCTTGCCTCTAAGCCTAAAATGAAATGGCTTGAAAGCTTTGCAATGCCAATCGCGATGATAGGCGCAATGGTGCTTGTTGCGGTTATGGCGCAGGTGCTTCCGCACGACGTTGCATTTTTAGAGTGGAGGGGCTGAGTTATGAACGATAATTATTTAAATAAAACCCATACCTACGGAAGAATATGGATGCTTGTTACGCTTCTTATCTTCCTTGCGGTGCCGTGCCTTATCTGTTACCACCTCGGCGTTTCGCCGAAGCTCGGGATGATAGGCAAGGGGCTCACCTCGGTTGCGCTTGTTTTTTATCCCACGGCGGTAATTGAGGTTATAACCTATTCGCCGCTGCTCGGCACGGGCGGAACGTATCTCGGCTTTGTTACGGGAAATATAACTAACCTTAAAATGCCCGTTGCCCTTTCGGCAATGGAAAGCGCGAAGGTTGACGCCAACAGCGACGAGGGCGAGGTTATTTCAACTATTTCAATAGCCGCTTCGTCAATAGTAACAACGGTAATTATTGCCGTTTTCGTTCTTCTTTTCAGGCCCGTGCTCGGTAAAATCACGGGAGAGGGCTCACCGTTTGCGCCCGCGTTTCAACAGGTTACGCCCGCGCTTTTCGGCGCGCTTTGCGCTTCATACCTTGCAAAGCACTGGAGAATTTCAATCCTGCCGATTGTTTTTCTTACAATTCTTCTTCTGCTTAAGGGAACGCTTGCAATCGGCGTTTTAATCCCCGTGGGCGTTATCGTTTCGCTTCTCGGCGCACATATTATGTTTAAGAAAGGCTGGGTCGGCAAACAATGAGTACAGGTAAAATAATTCTTCTTGCGGCGCTTGCGCTTGTTGCGCTTGCAATCATTATTACGGCTATCCGCGCGGCGTTCTTTAAAATTAAGCGCCCCGAGGTTAAGCCTATGCCCAAGGAAAGGGTTGACGAAGAGCGCGTTGCCCGTCATCTTACCGAGGCAATTAAGATTAAAACAATTTCAAACGTAGATGAAAGCAAGGTTGACTGGAATGAATTTGACCGTTTTCACGCCTTCCTTGAAAGGGAATTTCCCCTAACGCATAAAACGCTTAAGCGCGAGGTTATATCGAAAGCGTCATTGCTGTTTACTTGGGAGGGTAAAAACCCCGAGCTTGACGGTATCGCTTTTCTTTCGCACCAGGACGTTGTTCCTATAAGCGAGGGCACGCTTGACGATTGGACTTATCCGCCGTTTGAAGGGTACAACGACGGCGAATTTATCTGGGGCCGCGGCGCTCTTGATATGAAAAACCATCTTATCTGCGTTATCGAGGCGGTTGAAACCCTACTTGAGGACGGCTTTGTTCCCGAAAGGACGATTTACCTTTGCTTCGGGCATAATGAGGAGATTGTTGCCGGCGAAAACAACGGCGCGCAGTGCATTATGGAAACGCTTAAGGCAAGGGGCGTGCGCCTTGATTCAACTATTGACGAGGGCGGCGCAATCCTTCCCGCAAACGTTAAGGGAATCCTTAAGGGTAACCTTGCGGGCGTAGGCATTGCCGAAAAGGGCAATACCGATATAAGAATTACCGTTCACGCAAAGGGCGGCCATTCCTCACAGCCGCCGCAGCATACCGGCGTAGGCCTTGTTGCAGATGTTGTTCACGACCTTGAAAAGCACCAGTTTAAGGCAAAAATGCTTCCTATGGTGGAGGATATGTTTACCCTTATCGGCAAGCACATGACCTATCCCGGCAGGCTCGTAACCTGTAACCTTAAAATCCTTAAGCCGCTGGTTCTTGCAATCGCAAAGAAAATACCCCCTGCGGCGGCGTTTATAAGAACAACAACTGCGTGTACAATGCTTGAGGGTTCGCCCGCGGCTAACGTGCTTCCGCAAACGGCGAGCGTAACCGTTAACTTCCGTCAGCTTCCGGGAACCTCAACCGACGACCTTGTTAAGCATATCCGCAAGGTTGTTAAAAACAAGGATATAGACGTTGAGTTCGTTAAGGGCAAGGAGGCTTCCGCGGTTTCGCCGACTAACACAAGGGCGTTTGAAACCCTTACGCTGCTTTCACATCAGATTGATAAATACAACATCGTTGCGCCTTATCTTGTTATGGGGGGGACGGATACTTACCATTACGAGGATATTTGCGATAATCTTTACAGATATTCGCCCTTTGTAGTAAGCACCTCGCTTCTTCTTACAACCCATTCAACAAACGAGCGCTGCCCCGTTGCAGCCCTCGGCGAGGGCGTTCAGTTCTTCAAGCGTTATATGAAGATTATGGCGGGCGAATAGAAAAAAGAGTTGTCAACACTGTTGACAACTCTTTTTTAGTGAAAAGTAAAAAATGAAGAATTGAGGGGTAGGCAAAGCCCACGCCCCGGTATAAACGCCGTTTTGCATACCAATTGTAGGGCAAGGTGCCCACACCTTGCCGCGAAACGTTGCAAAAAATCGGGAGGGCGCGGAGACCCTCCCCTACAACAATAATCTCCGTTTTGCACACCAAATGTAGGGCAAGGTGCCCACACCTTGCCGCGAAACGTTGCAAAAAGCAGGGAGGGCGCGGAGACCCTCCCCTACAACAATAATCTCCGTTTTGCACTGTGCCGGCCCGTCCGTAACTTTTCATTTTTTATCTGTAAATTATCGCTTCCCTTTCGGGGCCGTTACTTACCATTGTTATGTTGCAACCCATTTCGTTTTCAATGAACTCAACGTAATCGCGCGTTTCCTTCGGAAGCTCGTTATAATTTTTAATTCCTCTTATATCGCAGTGCCAGCCCTTAAAGGTTTTAAGAACGGGCTTTGCCTTTTTAAGCTCGTGAGTTGTCGGGAAATCCTTTGTAATCTTTCCGTCAATATCATAAGCAACGCAAACCTTGATTTCTTCAAGATACGAAAGGCAGTCAAGCGCGGTCATAACAACCTGGGTTGCACCCTGACATTCAATACCGTAGCGCGAAGCAACGCAGTCAAACCAGCCTACTCTTCTCGGCCTTCCCGTTGTTGCGCCGAATTCGCCCTTGTCGCCGCCGTGAATACGAAGCTCCTGCGCCTCGTCGCCGAAGATTTCGGAAACGAATTCGCCTGCGCCTACCGCCGAGGAATATGCCTTTGTAACAACAACTATATCCTCAATTTTGTGGGGCGGAATACCTGCGCCAACCGCGCCGTAGCCCGCAAGGGTAGAGGAGGAGGTAACCATCGGGTAAATGCCGAAATCGGGGTCCTTAAGCGTTCCGAGCTGGCCCTCAAGAAGAATGTTTTTGCCCTCCTTTATTGCCTCTGAAATATACTTATGAGTATCGCATACGTAGGGGGCAATCTTTTCTTTATATTCCATACAGGTGTTATAAAGCTCCTCCTCGTCAAGCAGAGGCTTGTGGTAAACGTGCTCAAGCGTAAGGTTTTTAAGGGTACAGATATTGTTAAGCTTTGCGCGGAGCGTTTCCTCGTCAAAAAGCTCGTTAACCTGAATGCCTATCTTGCTGAATTTATCCGAAAAGAAGGGCGCGATTCCGCTTTTTGTTGAGCCGAAAGCGTTTTTGCCGAGCCTTTCCTCCTCGTATTCGTCAAGCTTGATATGGTACGGCATAAGAATCTGCGCGCGGTCCGAAACAAGAAGCTTCGGGTTAAGCCCTGCTTTTTTAACGTCCTCAAGCTCGTTGATGAACTTGTTTATGTCAAGCGCAACGCCGTTGCCTATAATGCAGGTTGTGTGGTCGTAACAAACGCCGCTGGGCATAAGGTGAAGCGCAAAGCGCCCGTGCTCGTTAATAATCGTGTGCCCTGCGTTTGCACCGCCCTGAAAGCGAATAACAATATCGCTTTTCTCGGCGAACATATCCGTAATTTTTCCTTTGCCTTCGTCGCCCCAATTAGCTCCGACAATAGCTCTAATCATTTTAAAATCTCCTACGTGTTTATGATTCTCGGCAAGGTGTGGGCACCTTGCCCTACGTTTGTAGGGGAGGGTCTCCGCGCCCTCCCTTTAACTTGCCTTCCCCCTCGGGGGAAGGGGGACCGCTTGCGGTGGATGAGGGGCAAAGATAAAGCTTAAGCGGTTTGATTCCCCTCATCAGTCAGCTTTGCTGACAGCTTCCCCCCGGGGGGAAGCCAAGTTTTTAAGTGGGCACCTTGCCCTACGTTTGTAGGGGAGGGTCTCTGCGCCCTCCCGTATTAATTCGGGTGTGGGCAGAGCCCACCCTCAGTTTTTCATTTTTCACTTTTCACTTTTCATTTTTTTAATGATGGAAAAGCCTGATTCCCGTCATTGTCATTGCAATGCCGTATTTATCGCAGCATTCAATAACTTCCTTATCTCTTACGGAGCCGCCCGGCTGAGCGATATACTTAACGCCCGATTTAACGGCGCGCTCAATATTATCCTCAAACGGGAAGAAAGCGTCGGAGCCGAGAGCAACCTCGTCCATCTTTTCGTGCCAGGCCTTCTTTTCCTCAGCAGTGAAGGGCTCGGGCTTCGAGGTGAAATATCTTTCCCAAACGCCGTCTTTAAGAAGCTCCTCGTAATCCTCGCTGATGTAAAGGTCGATAGCGTTATCCGCGTCGCACTTTCTTACGTCGTCCTTAAACGGAAGGTTAAGAACCTTTTCGTTTCTTCTGAGCCAAAGCATATCAGCCTTGTTGCCCGCCATTCTTGTACAGAGAATTCTGCTCTGCTGGCCTGCGCCGACGCCGAGGGTCTGGCCGCCCTTAGCGTAAACTACGGAATTTGACTGGGTATACTTAAGCGTAATCATTGAAATAAGAAGGTCAATTTTCGCAATTTCGGGGATTTCCTTAATCTTCGTAGGCATATCGTCGAAAAGCGACATTGTAATTTCGGCGTTGTTGCGCTTTTGCTCAAACTTAATGCCGAAAACCTGCTTCGTTTCCATCTCCTCGGGAACATAATCGGGGTCTATTTTAATAACAAGATAGCCGCCGCGCCTTTTGCTTTTAAGAATTTCAAGCGCCTCGTCGGTATAGCCGGGGGCGATTATGCCGTCGGAAACCTCTTTTTGAAGGAACTTAGCAACCGAAGCGTCGCAGATATCCGAAAGAGCGGCGAAATCGCCGAAGGAGGACTGCCTGTCGCAGCTTCTTGCCCTTGCGTAAGCCTCGCCTATAGGGGAAAGCTCTAAGCCGTCGGGAACCATACAAACCTTTCTGTCTGTTTCGCTGAGGGGCTGCGCAACCGCCGCGCCTGCGGGCGAAACGTGCTTGAAGGAAGCCGCGCTGGGAAGGCCCGTTGCCTTTTTAAGCTCCTTAACAAGCTGCCATGAATTGAAAGCGTCAAGAAGATTAATATAACCTGCCGCGCCGTTTAAAATTTCGAACGGAAGCTCTTTTCCGTCCATATGAATTCTTGCAGGGTTCTGATTGGGGTTACATCCGTATTTAAGCTTATACTCTGTCATAATCCGCCTCCTGAAAATTATTATTTTGTTATTAAAATCAACACTGATATTTTACAATAATTCATTGAAAAAAGCAAGCAGAGCTATTATAATAAACAGCAAAGAGGGTGAAAAAATGAAGGGTATTTTAGCCGTAAACGCCTATCTTAAGGGCGAAAAGTTTAACATATTGCACAACCATCTTGCCGCTTCGGCAAAAAGTATGGGTATAATGCTGAAAATTAAAAATAATGAGGAGCTTTTATTTTCCGACGAAAAGTGCGATTTCGTTCTTTTTTGGGATAAAGACGTAAGCCTTGCAAAAAAGCTTGAAAACGGGGGAATTCCCGTTTTTAATTCCTCGCGCTCAATCGAGCTTTGCGACGATAAGGCAAAAACCTATTTAGCGCTTGAAAGCATTGTCGCCCAGCCCGAAACAGTTATCGCCCCGTTTTCGTTTTTTAAAACTGACTATTCCGCCTTTGTTAAAAAAGCTGTCCGAAGGCTCGGTCTTCCCGTCGTTTTTAAGGAGCGTTTCGGCTCCTTCGGCGAGCAGGTCTATCTTTGCCAAAATGAAAATGAAGTGCTTTTTCATATAAGCGAAAAGCCTTTTCTTCTTCAAAAATATATTGAGGGCGGCAACGAGGACATCCGAATTGAGGTTGTCGGCGGCAAATGTATCGCCGCAATGAAACGTAAAAACGAAAACGATTTTCGCTCAAATATAACTAACGGAGGAACGGCCCTTGCCTATGTCCCGTCAGCGGAGGAATCGGCCCTTGCCGTTAAGGCGTGCGCAGCGCTCGGCCTTGATTTCGGCGGAGTTGATATATTAAACGGCTCGCTTGTTTGCGAGGTTAATTCAAATGCCCATATTATAAACCTTATGAACGTAACGGGAATAGACGCCGCGCCTGAGATTTTCAGGCATATTATTAATTCGATATGAAACCTGTACTGATTTATTCAAAAAGCGAAGCGAAGCGTAACGCCTTCGCAGTAAACAAAATATGCGCCTCCCTCGGCGCGGAGCTTAAAACGCCCGATTACGACGGCGGCGCGCTTTACGTTATTAACCGTACAAACGATTTTCGCGTTGCTGAGCGGTTTGAAAAAAGGGGAATCCGCGTTTTTAACCCCTCCGCCTTTTCGCGCCTTGCCAACGATAAGCAGGCGTGCTATGATTTTATGGAAAAAAACGGCGTTAAAATTATGCAAACGCGTTATAAAACGCCACCCTTCGTAAAAAAGCCGAAAAACGGCCACGGGGGAGAGGGCGTTACAATGTGTTTTGATAAAGCGGAATACGACGAAGCCTTCGTTTGCCAGAAGCCCGCCTCCGATTTGGGGAAGGATTTGCGCGTCTGGGTTATCGGGGGAAAAATAATCGCATCAATTCTTCGCGTAAGCAAAACCGATTTTCGTTCAAACTTCTGCCTCGGCGGCGAGGCCGTTCCCTATACGCTGAGCGCGGAGGAAATAAAAGAGGTAAAAAAAATAATCTCCCTTGTCAACGGAGATTATTACGGCGTAGACTTTGTTTTTGACGGCGGAAAAATAGTTTTTAACGAGCTTGAGGATACCGTCGGCGCACGAATGGTTTATGCAAAAAAGAAGCTGGATATAATAGAAGCGTTTTGCGAATACGTGAAGGCGGAAGCAAGTGAAGAGTGAAGTGTGCCGCGCAAGGCATTGTAGGGGTTGACGACCTCGGCAACCCGCGCGCCGCGAGCCCTTTGTAGGGGCGATTCACGAATCGCCCGAAATAAGAATTTCTTCATTTTCCCCTCATCCGTCAGCCTTGCGGCTGCCACCTTCCCCCGAGGGGGAAGGCTTGATAGGTTTGATGATTGTAGGGGAGGGTCTCCGCGCCCTCCCTGTTTTTTGCAACGTTTCGCGGCAAGGTGT
>ONCR01000106.1 GCA_900316345.1 uncultured Eubacteriales bacterium
TAAACTTATTGAAAGCATCATAACTATTTCTTTCAGAATACGCTGCTAAATCGTCTATTAGTTTTTCTATATTGGCATTTGCAAAGTCAGAGCGTGATATTTTTTTCTTCTTGCCATCAAAAAAATATGTACTATCGCATGCCCAAACAGAACTATTAAGATATTTCAATGGTTCTCCGAGTAAGCATTCTATCAACAATCTCTCTTCGGGATATACAGCTCTTAAATCGGTTGAAAGATATAAGGTTTTTGAACCACAAAGAGAACAATAATCTTTATCTTTATCGTTTGCTTTTTTTATAACTGGTGCTTTACATTCGTTGCACCAATAAATCTCAAGAGGGATATCTTCTTCGGTCTTTGCTCCACAAAGCTCACAAGTGTCATTAAAAGTCTCAATGCGACAGTGTTTGCACCACATACGAATCCCCCTTTCTATAAAATAAACCATTTTATATAATACTACATATTATATAAATATTCAAGTTTAATTATATATGTATTGTCTATATGATACTATTGCCTAATTATTTATTGTATTTATTAATACAAATATAGCTTCATTCGTCAATAATTTCAATATGATAGTAAAGCATTCCGCATCACTGTACAACTTGTGGGACAGAAAAACAGTTGGTGACGGGTGTCATCAACTGCTTTTTGTTTCTATGATACTACGGCGATTAGGATTTGGGTGGCGAGTTTGAAGCCGGATTTGAAGGCGTCGAGTTCGGACTGGGAGTTCAGCTCGTCAACGCTGGTATTGTAGCGTTCAAAAAGGTCGTTTTGATATTCAGATAAGCCCTTTTCCAAACGCTCTCGATTGTTGCTTACCAAGCGGAGCGCGCTTTGATAATCCGGACTGTTTTCGATATGGTTGAACTCTTGCGGAGCGATATTTCCGTGCCACAATTCTTCAAGAATGTCCATTCTTTTTCGCCTTCCTTTTTTCTCTGGCTTTTCGATTTCTCTCCTCTTTCTTTTCAAATTCGGCAAAAGATTTGAAATCGGGTTCTTCGTCCGGCTTTAATGCACCTTTATATCGTTTGTAGCGTTCCATGCGTTCTTGCTTTATTGCCTCGTCAATAAAAATCACTTGGCTGTATACAACCTCGGTAACTTGATTATGAATGATGTTCATCCTTGCAACCCACTCCATCATATCTTTTGCTTTGAGTTTTTCGGTTACGCCTTGCTTTTTCTTGTACTGCTCAATCAGTCTGTCGTACAACTCTGTTGCTTCCTCATTAACGAGTTCAAGGTAATCGTACATATCAGCTGTGCAGAGAAGCTTGAAGTATTTTGGATAGTTGAACTCTTTGAGATAGAAAGCGTGCCTGCGTCCCCATTGACCTATGGGCTTGGGTGGGAGCTTTCCTTCCTCAAAATCGGGGTAGTTAATCCCGTCAATTTCTGTGTATGTAAGATTGTTTCTGACTAACATTTAGACCTCCTTTTGGTGGCACAATATGTAGATTTATATTGTCGGTTTCCCTCCTTTCCTGCAGTATTTCGTAGATAAGCTTTGCGCCACCTTATGGTCTAATTCTACCACTTACAGGTGCCATGGCGGCGCCCATATTGTTGGGGTCTTTAATACCGAGGTCGGTTATTGTTCCGATATTGGCGGCGGTGATTTTGGGGCAATCGGCGGTGGCTTCATTCCGGCGTTCCACCACTGCCGCGCCTGCACCGGTTACAGTCCACTGCGCCGTAGGCGGTCGTTGGCCGCCGTATTCAAGCGGAAAGCGGAACTGCCTTTCGCTTGAGCAAAAATGGCTTGAAGCGCCTGCGACGCAACAGGCCGCGCCTGCGTCAGCGAGCATTGCAGCGTTTGCAAGGGTAAGCGCCATTGTTGAACAAGCACCGTACATACCGACAAACGGAATTTGTAAATCCTTAAGCGCAAAGCAGGAACCGACGCATTGGTCAAGCAAATCGCCCGTCATTGCAAAGCTTACGTCGCTCGGACTTTTGCCGGCATTGCTCAGTGCTCTGACTATTGCGGCGTGCTGCATGGCCGATTCCGCAAGCTCGAAGCTTTCCTTGCCCATAGTTGTATCTTCAAATATTGCGTCAAATTCGTTCCTTAACGGGCCTTCCCCTTCCTTCTTGCCGACCACGCCGGCACTTCCCGTTACGGCAAGAGGAAAATCGAAAAATATAGTTTTACCTTTAAAATACATAATTACACCTCAAAACTATTATTTGCCGAATACTATTGATTATTTTTTCAAATTCCTATATATTAAAATTATAAAAAGTTCGGAGAAAAGTAATGATAAAAATTTGTTTTGTTTGCCACGGCAATATCTGCCGTTCACCAATGGCGGAATTCATTTTCAAAGCAATTGTAAAAAGAAACGGCGCAGAAAGCGATTTTTACATAGAATCGCGCGCGACGCACACAGATGAAATTTGGAACGAAACGGGTAGCCGCATTTATCCGCCTGCGCAAAAGATAATGAGCGAAAAGCACATTCCCTTTGATTATGAAAAACGCGCAAAGCTTTTAAAACAAAACGATTATGAGCATTTTGATTATTTCATCGGGATGGATAAGGAAAACCTTCGCTTTATGCAAAGGATATTGAAAAACGACGGCAAAATTCACCTGCTTCTTGACTTTGCCGGCGGCGGAAACGTTTCGGACCCGTGGTACAGCGGCGATTTTGAAACTGCCTTCAGCGATATATACCGAGGCTGCGAGGCGTTGTGGAAAGCATTACAAAACGAATAAGAAACGAGAGAACGCTATGCCAACCTGGGCAAATCATTTCAGAATTGCGGACAGGCTACTTGATAAAATCAGCGCGCTTAATAAGGAATACTTCGTAATAGGAAACATCGCTCCCGACTGCGGTATTCCCGACAAAGAGCACGGTGTGTACCGCCCGCCGACGGGCGCAACGCATTTTACGAAGGACTACTACTATTCAAAAAAGACTGACTGCGATTACAATTATATTTTTAACAACTACATAAAAAATGAAAGCGATATTAAAAAGAAATCGTTTTTCATCGGCTATTACGTTCACCTTTGGACGGATTGCTATTACGCGAACAAGCTGTTTTTGCCGATAGAAAAGGAATACGGCGATTTCAGAAAAAACGAAGAGCTAAGGCAGAGGGTTGCCGCGGAACGAAACAATATTGATTTTCTTTTTTTCAGCGAAAACATAAGCCCTTCGTTTGAGCTTTTTAAAGCCTGCGGCGATTTTGTGGAAAGCTATCCCGAGTGGTACAAAAACGGCGAAATATCACTGCAGATAAAAAACATAGTAAGCTTTTACACAAAAAACAAGCCCGTTGCCATGGAATACCGTTACTTAACGCCAAAAATAATGGCTGAATTTGTAAGCGGCGCAGGAGCGGAGCTTGAAAAAATACTAACTAAAATAATATAAGGAGGCAATTATGGGAATTCTTGTTAAGGACAATATCTTTGTACTTGAAACAAAGAACACGCATTACGTTATCGGGGCGGATAAATTCGGCACGGTACATAATCTTCACTGGGGTAAAAAATGCCGGATTGAGGATTACGAGCTTCCCGAAAGCGACGATATACAACATAACCACAGAATGAAGGATTGCTTCCGCGAGGAATACACAGCTTTCGGCGGCCCCGTATATAAGGAATGCGCTGTAAAAGCGGATTTTTCGGACGGCTGCAGAGAGCTTGACCTTGTTTTTAACGGATACAAAGCCGATGAAAACGAGCTGATTATTCAGTTAAAAGACAGGGAATATCCGCTTACTCTTGAGCTTTGCTATACGGTTTTTGAAGGCTTTGACGTTATTAAAAAATCGGCAACCGTTAAGAATACCGGCAAAAGCGAAATCATTTTTGAAAAGCTGATGAGCGGAGAGCTTAACCTTCCCGACACCCAGCCTTACAAGATTATAAACGCTCTCGGTAACTGGGGCGCTGAATACGGAAGGATTGACACCGAGCTTAAGGGCGGAAGCCTTGTTTTTGAAAGCAGACGCGGAATAAGCGGTCACAACAATGCGCCGAGCTTTATTGCATACAAGAACGCTGATGAAAAACAGGGCGACGTTTTCTTTGCTAACTTTGTTTGGAGCGGCTCGTTCAAGGTTGAGCTTTCACGGGATATAAGGGGAATTACGCGCGCTTTGCTCGGGATAAACAGCTTTGATTTTGAATACAAGCTTAAAGCAGGCGAAGCTTTCACGGCTCCCGAAATTATTTACGGCCTTGTTCAGGGCTTCGGTGAAATGACAAGGCAGCTTAACCGCTATGCCATCGAGTACCACCTTCCGAGGCGTTTTGCAAAAGAAGCGCTTCCCGTTCTTTATAATTCGTGGGAAGCAACGGATTTTCACGTTAGCGCCGCAGCGCAGTCGGAGCTTGCTAAAAAAGCCGCTGCTGCGGGTTGCGAGCTTTTCGTTATGGACGACGGATGGTTCGGCGAGAGAAAGGACGACCACGCCGGGCTTGGCGACTGGTTTGTTAACGAGGAAAAATTCCCCAACGGGCTTGATGAGCTAATTAATAACGTAAACGCGCTCGGAATGGATTTCGGCCTTTGGTTTGAGCCCGAAATGGTTAATCCCGACAGCGACCTTTTCCGCGCTCATCCCGACTGGGCATATCATTACGACACAAGAATTGCGCACGAAATCCGCTGGCAGCTTGTTCTTAATATGACGCGCCCCGAGGTTCAGGAATACATATTCGGCCGCCTTGACGATATGCTTACAAATCACAACATCAAATATATCAAGTGGGATATGAACCGCCCGTTATCCGAAACGGGCGCGGAAAACCTTGAGCACCCGAAAATGCTTTGGTACCTTCACACGAAGGCGGTTTACGATATTGTTGACAGGCTTAAGGCGAAGCACCCTGACGTTCAGTTTGAAAGCTGCTCCTCGGGCGGCGGACGTTCAGACTGGGGCGCGCTTAAGCACTACGATATGGTTTGGACGAGCGATAACACTGACTCTATTGACAGAATTACAATTCAGAAAAACTACGCGTTCAACCACCCCGTAAAGGCAATGCGCGCGTGGGTTACCGACATTAACTGGTATAACCGCGACACCACCCTTGCCTTCCGCTTTAACATTGCAATGCGCGGTT
>ONCR01000003.1 GCA_900316345.1 uncultured Eubacteriales bacterium
AGGGTAAAGAAATAGTAAAGCATGCTCATGGCCAGCGTCTTGCCAAAGCGACGGGGCCTGGTGATCAAAGTAGCCGCCGCATGGCCGTCAATCAAGGTCTTCACCAGCTCTGTCTTATCCACATAATAATACTGTTCCCGTACCCTCTTGAAATCATCTTCCCCCACGGGCATCACATAGTGCTGCTTCATGCCTGCACCTCCTTATCATAGACCTGGAACTCCGCGAAATTGCAAGGAACAATCCAGCGGGGGCGCTCCGAATTCGCAAAAAAGCGTCAAATGCTGTAAAGCCTTTATCAGCAAGGCTTTACAGTACATTGACGCTTTATTGGCGGGATTTTTACTTCTTCTCTCCGCACATGCCGCTCTGCAAAAGTTCCCTGATCTGCACCATGACCCCGTGCTCGGCGTTGCTCTTGGCTTCGAATCTGGCCAGTTCCTTCACCTTGGGGTGGGCGTTGGCCATGGCGTAGCTATAGTATACGGAGCTCATCATCTCCGCGTCATTCATGTAGTCGCCGAAGGCAGCGCACTCCTTGGGAGTGATTTTCAGCTTCTTCTGCACCTGCTGGATGGCCATGCCCTTGTTGATGCCGAAGCCTATGACATCCACCCAGTAGGCGCTGGCCAGCACCACCTGCAGGCGGCCGTTGAATTTCTTCAGATAGGGATAGATGGTCTTATCTGCCTGGGCGCTGGGGTCAAAAAAGGACACCTTGATAATCTCATCATCTATATCATCGAAATTTGCCACGGCCTTAGCATGGGTGAAATACTTGTGCATCTCTGCCTGGAATTCTTCCGTATACTGATGTTCCAAGGCGTAGGCGCTTTTCTTGCCGCAAGCTACAGCATAGCCGGAGGTATTTTCCAGAGCCGTCCTGAGCACCTTCAGGGCCAGTTTCCTAGGCATGGGGCTGGAGGAAATCTCCTTGCCCTGATACATCACCATGGTGCCATTTTCAGCCACAAATAGGAAATCATTCTTGTAGGCTGGGAAACTGTCCATCAGAGAATAATACTGGCGGCCTGAGGACGGGGCAAAAAGCACCCCATGGGCCTTCATTTCCTCTACCACCTGGGGAAATTCCTCCGGCAGATTCCCCTGCTCGTCCAAAAGAGTGCCGTCCATATCAGAAGCAATTATTCTGAAGCCTGTCATAAATATCATCATAGACATTGAAAAATCTTCCCTGGGAATCTTCGCCCCTTACGCTCATTCCCGTTGCCTTGGGCTGAATTGTAATAGTTATTGTTCCGTTTTTATTATCAACTACATTGCAGGCGGTAACATCATCAACAGTGAGCATTGACTTTCTGTAATCATGTTTTTTATCGTTATCCTTTGAAGGGTCAGAGCTGAAAGAAGGTGCAAGGCCGCAAGGCTTTGGAGCAAACATGGAATCGACAACAGCGGGAACAAGTTTGTTAATTATGGGGTTCGTTTTACCGTCAACCAAAACATCGTCGATAACAAAATTATCGTCTCCGAGAAGCTTGTATGCGGTAGCTTTTTTACCGTTCTTTGAGTATTTTTTCGTAAGTGATTTAGTATAGTTATATGCTTTTACATAGTAATCAACAACGTCGGCATAGCTTTCAAACGATATACCGCCGTAAACACCGGGCTTAAAGCCGTCAATCACCGGTACGTCTTCAACCGATTCACCCGAAACGGCCATAGCCGCCGTTGGCGTTATCAATATTGAAAGTAACATTGTAAAAACTACGAATATTTTTAATGCTTTTTTCATAATATTCCTCCTAAAATTAAAAATGCGTACAGCTAAAGCCATACGCCAAAAACGCGGCTCCAACTGTCGCCAAACAATCCAACATATAATCAAAATCGTAATATGATGATTTAGAGCCTGCATTTTTATCAAAACAGATAAAAATAGCATGCTTCGACTTTGAAATAATATTCAGTTGGATTATTTGGCAATTGAATTATAGCATATTTTACTATAATAATCAATAAGCAATTATTGTAATGGATTTTACTACTAAAATAGAATGAGGGGTAGTTACAATCCCTCAGTAGCATAAATGCGAAAGCTCCCCTTACACAGGGGAGCTCTTTTATGAATACGTATACGCTTTTATTTAAAGATGGAAGCATTTGCTGACGGACTTATAATCGCCCATAACCAGAAGCGTCATATCCTTTGAAAGCACGGTATCGGGCATAACGGGACCGCTGAGCTTACCGTTTTGCTTAATGGCAATTATATTGATACTATGCTTTTTTCTTACATCAATATGGCCTATACTGTGCCCTATCCACAGCATGGGAACGGGGACCTCAAAAATAGCGGTTTCCTCATTAACCACAATGTAATCAAGAAGATTTTTACTGCCGTACTTGATGGCCGACCATTTTGCAAGCTGTTTTTCGGGATACAGAACCTCGTCCGCCCCGTTTCTAAGCAGGAATTTTTCCTGGGCGTCGCAAGAGGCTCTTGAAACAACAAACTGTGCACCTAATTCTTTCAGCATACTCGTTGTTTCAAGCGAGCTTTGAAAGTTCTTGCCTATTGTTACGAAACACACGTCAAAACTGCTTACGTCAAGCGCAGCCAAAAAATCGTCGTTTGTACTGTCGCCAATCTGCGCGTCGGTAAGATAACGCATCGTTTCGTTTACTCTTGATTCATTTTTATCGATTCCCATTACCTGATGACCGCGGCGGTTGAGTTGCTCTGCAAGATGCGTTCCGAAACGTCCGAGCCCTACTATAAGTATTGATTTCATTTTTTCTCCTATCCTACCGTTACTGTTTCAAGCGGCAATTTTGAATTTGTATTGGTTTCTTTTTTCAAAGCGGCGTAGATAAGCGTAAGCCCGCCTACCCTGCCGATAAACATAAGTACAATCAATATACCCTGAGCCAGCCCGCCGAGCTGCGTTGTAATGCCGAGCGTAAGCCCAACGGTACCTATTGCAGAGGCGGTTTCAAACAGGCACTGATAAAACGGAATACCCTCCGAAATGCTGATAACGCTTGCACTGCCGAAACAAAGAACAGTGTACATAAGAAGCAGCGTTGAGGCAGTTCTTATAGTGTTGTTATCAATACGCCTTTTAAAGCAATGCGCGTCGCCCTGCTGACGGAAACACGAATGAGCGTTCGCAATCAAAACCGCAATCGTGGTTGTTTTCATACCGCCTGCCGTTGAACCGGGTGAACCACCGATAAGCATAAGCACTATCAGTACGGACTGCCCAGCCGCCGTCAAGCTGTTTAAATTAATTGTATTAAATCCTGCAGTACGCGCCGTAACGGACTGAAAAAGTGAAGATAATATACGTTCATTAAGCGGCATATCTTTTAAATCGTAAAAGAAGAACATCAGCGCAGGAAAAATAATAAGCAATAAGCTTGTAACAAGAACAATCTTTGACTGAAGCCTGTAACGCTTAAATCTGAGCTTATTGGTAATAACATCGTCCCAGGTCAGAAAACCGATACCGCCGATGAAGATTAAGAGCATAATAACGACGTTTACGCCGATATTCCCGGTAAAAGAGGTTAATGAGGAATACTCGCCCGTGCTGCTGCCCATAACGTCAAACCCTGCGTTACAGAAGGCTGAAACCGAGTGGAACACAGCCATACCGATTCCTTTTGCACCGTACCTTGTAACAAAGAACGGCATAAGCAGCAGCGCGCCGACAAGCTCAATTAAAAAAGTTGATATAATAATAAATCTGGTTAAATCAACTATTCCGCCGACCTTCTGGGCGGATAACGCCTTTTGCATTGTACTGCGCTGAACAAGCGAAATTTTTCTTCCCGAAAGAAGAGAAAATGACGCCGCAACGGTTATTATTCCGAGGCCGCCCGTCTGAATAAGAACAAGGATGACTGCCCTGCCGAAAAGCGACCAGTGGCTTGCGGTATCGCGCACTACCAATCCCGTTACGCAGACTGCAGAGGTTGCGGTAAACAGAGCGTCGCCGAAATGAGTGGATACTCCGTCTGAAGAGGATAGCGGCAGCATCAGGATAAAGGTTCCCAAAAGAATAATTCCGGCAAATCCAAGAATAATAATGCGAAACGGCGTAAATATCTTACCCGAATTGCCCATAACCGCTTTCCTCCTTTTTTTATTTATGAAGTCGTTTTTTGAGCCTGTGGTTACCCTGGGTAAGGGTTTCCTGCCAGATTCTGGGGGTAAAGAGAATTAATATCGGATAAAGCTCAAGCCTTCCCACAAGCATATCAAAGATAAGCACAAGTTTTGAAAGGGGGTGGAAAAACGCGAAGTTTCGCGCAGCGCCGCACTTGTCAAAACCGGGGCCGATATTGTTTATAGTCGCCATTACCGCAGAGAAGTTCGTTTCCGTATTATTGCCCTGTGCGGACAGGATAAAGAACGAAACCGCGATAATACCTATGGCGGTGAGCGTATAGGTGTTGATGGATTTTATAATGCTTTCATCAACCGGCTTGCCGTCCATTTTAATCTTTTTAACGCTTTTGGGGTGAATATAGTAATAAAGCTCCCTGAAGGCGTTTTTAATAACAATAACGATACGCTGAACCTTGACGCCGCCACCCGTGCTGCCGGCGCAAGCGCCGATAAGCATAAGCCCGAGAAGCAAGCCCTTTGAAAGCTGATGCCACGTGTCAAAATCAGCGGTTGAAAATCCCGTTGTCGTGATAATGGAGGCAACCTGAAATGCAGAATCAGTCAGCGCTTTAGGCGTACTGCCGTGCGACATAACCTTCAGGTCAAAGAAAACGGCGCCGATTGCAATAAGAATAATACCGAAGTACCAGCGCAATTCCTCCATGGTAAACGCTTTTTTGAACTGACGGCGAATGATTAAGAAGTATGCGTTAAAGTTGACGCCGAACATCACCATAAACACGGTTACAACCCATTGTATGTAATAGGAATAACCGGCGACAGAATCGTTCTTAATACCGAAGCCGCCTGTGCCTGCGGTTGAAAACGAAATCATTAACGCGTCAACAATACGCATACCGCCGAACTTGAGGAGCAGAGCCTCAAGAAGGGTAAACACGATATAGATTACGTAAAGATAACGCGCGGTTTCACGCATTTTGGGCACGAGCTTACTTACGCTCGGGCCGGGACTTTCCGCACGGAGAAGGTTGATATTGGAACCGCCGCCCGAATGCGGAACGACCGCCATTATAAACACGAGCACGCCCATACCGCCAATCCAATGGGTAAACGAACGCCAGAACAGCGTACAGGTTGCAAGGCTTTCAACATTTTGAACAACGCTTGCTCCCGTTGTTGTGAATCCCGACACGGTTTCAAACAGCGCGTCAATAAAACTTGGTATTTCGCCCGTAATCATAAACGGAAGACATCCGAAAACCGAAAGCACAATCCATGAAAGCGCAGTTGCAACGCAGCCCTCTTTTAAGTGAAATACAGTGTTTTTAGGCTTTTTAATTCCGAGCAAGCCGCCGCACACTACGCATATTGCGGAAACAATCAGATAAGCCGTAAACTCCCTTTCGCCGTAAACTAAACCTACAATGGTAGGCAGAAGAAGGAGCGCGGCTTCAAGAATTAAAACATAACCTAAAATTCTTCTGATAATTGAAAGATTCATATTACTTATCCAAAATATCCGTAAGCTCGGAAAATCCTTTTTTAGTGGTTGCAATCATTACCGTATCGCCGGGTTTAATACAATCCTGGCCGGATGGAATAATGATTTTGCCGTGGCGGTTGATGAAAGTTATAAGTACGCTACTTTTAAGATTAAGGTCCATAAGCGTAACATCCGTCAGATTGGGGACGTCTTCCTGAACTCTGAATTCAATAGCCTCAACCCTATGGTTGAAAATATACGAAAGCGTTTCAATTCCGCTTGAACGCGAAGCCTTTTTTGCCCTTACATAAGCAATAATGGCTCTTGTGGTAATATATCTCGGATATACAAGCGAACCGAGGTCAAGGTTGTCAATAATATCCTTAAAGGTTATTGACTTAATTCTTGTAATGACCTTTATATTCGCCTTGCTTACCCTGTTTGCATAAAGATTAAGAAAAATGTTTTCCTCGTCCTTATCCGTAAGAGGAACGAAGGATTCAACGCTTTCAATACCTTCCTCACGAAGCAAGGCTTCGTCAGTGCCGTCGCCGTTGATAATGACGGCGTTCGGCAGAAGGTCTGCAAGGCGATTGCAGCGCTCTTTATTCTTTTCAATAATGGTTACTTTGGTTCCCAGGTGAATGAGCTGTTTTGCAAGATAATACGCGGTGCTGCCGCCGCCTACGATGAGCGTATCCTTAACCTGATGCGATTTTGAACCAATCTTTTTAAAGAACGCCCTTGCAACCTTACGCGGCGCAACAAACGCAACGATATCGCCCGCTTCAAGCACGTCTCCGCCGTTGGGGATAAATACCTTGCCGTTACGCTCAATAGCGCACACAAGAATGTTTTCCGTTTTGGCGCCGATGGAAGCAATTGACATTCCGCAAAGGATATTGCCGCTTGTAAGCTTAAACTTAACGAGCTCGGCCTGACCGTGCGCAAAGGATTCAATTTCAAGCGCAGTAGGCAGGCAGAGAATGCGCGCCATTTCGCGCGAAGCCTCCAGCTCGGGATTAATAATTAACGCCAGACCAAGCTTATCGCGCAGATAGCCGATTTCAATACTGTAATCGGGGTCGCGTACACGGGCAATGGCGGCACAGTTACCGACGCGGCGCGCTACCGTGCAGCAGAGCAGATTCAGCTCATCGCTTTCGGTTACGGCAACTATCAGGTTAGCCTCCTTAATACCGGCCTCAATTTGAACGCCGAAGGATGCGCCGTTGCCGACGATACCCATAATATCGTACATAGCCGTCAGCTCCGCCACCTTTTCCGCGCTCTTATCGACCACGGTAATATCATGACCCTCGGCCGTGAGCTGTTCAGCGAGGGTTGCGCCAACTCTTCCGCAACCTACAATAATTATATTTAATCCGCTTGCTTTTTTTTGAGAATTCATAATTCTTCCTCTGTAATTAATTATTTATCGTGTAATAATATATCACTATGTAATTTAAAAATCAATACTACAAATAAAAGCCGAGCTTTTTTATAACGGGGGCAGAGCGCGACTGTCTTATAACAAGCAGTGCGCCGATTGAGCTTCCCCTAAGGGGAATGATTTTTTTCATTCCTATAACCGTTCCTCGGTAAGCAAGCCTGTAGTTACCGCTCGGGCTGAGAAGGTATAAATCAAATTTTTCAACTCGCTGTGAAAAAGCCGTGTCCTCTTCAATAACGCAATATCTGAGCTTTTTTTTCGAATCGAACCTGAATTCAAGGTATCCGTCGGTTGCCTTAAGCTCGCCGAAGCTCTGCTCAATAACCGGCTCAGACGTAATTGCGCTGATTTTTTTACCGAGCTTTTTAAGGCTGTTTTTATCTTCAAAACTGATAACTCCTTTTTTATTAGGCGGAACGTTGAGAAGCAAAAACGAATTGTTGCCTACCGAATTCAGATAGATATCAAAAAGCCTGCCTGCGCCTTTTACGTTTCCGCCGCCCGGGTAAAACCAGCCCTTGCGGATTGAAACATCAACCTCAGCAGGGTACCAGCAGAGCGTAAGGCTGTTTTTAAGTGCCTCCCGAGAGCCTAAATCCTCGTCCTTTGAGGTAAAGCTTTGAAGCAGCGACGCTTCCTCCTCGGCGTGCTGTGAGCTGTGGGCAACAATTTCGGCAACGGTAAGCGTTGATGAAACAACGCAGTATTCGCACTTTCGCGTTTTGCCCGCCTCATTACCTACCCAGCGGATATCGGGACCGCAGATAGCAATATTTGCCGACGGCTGAAGCGTTCTTACAAGGCTGTAATAACGCTGCCAGTCATAATCAAACGCCTTTGCCTCCGCACCCTTCGCACCGTCAAACCAAACCTCAAAGATTTCGCCGTAATCGGTTAAAAGCTCCGAAAGCTGACGGCAAAAGAAATCGTTATAACGCTCGGTTGCATAGCATTTTTCGTGCATATCCCAAGGGGAAATGTAAACTCCGAACTTAAGCCCGTTTTTTAAACAGGAACGGCTTACCTCCCTTACAACGTCAGTTGCAAGGGCGGTATTCATAACGTTAAAATCCGTTGTATCGGTATTCCAAAGGCAAAAGCCGTCGTGGTGCTTACAGGTGAGAATAAGCCCCTGAGCGCCCGAGGATTTTACAGCCTTAACCCACTGCTCGGGATTAATCTTTTCAATCGTAAAATCCTCAACGGTTTCGGTTGCGTTGCCCCATTCCCTGCCTGTTGCGGTATTCATACCGAAATGCACAAAGCAGTAAAACGGAGTTTTTGCGTGAAGGAGCTGCGCCTCGCTCGGAACTACCGAAACAAGGCGTTCAACCTCGCTGTCAAAAAGCGGATAACCGCCGTTATTCGTTGTCCAGTTTTCATCAAGCTTCAGTTTCATTTTGATTACCGATTATTTTATTATTTTAGTTTCAAAGCGGTTTCCCGTCTGTTCAATACGTTTTCCGTTTTTGCCGTTATTATTGTGGCGGAAATAATCGTCCTTATCGTTGATTTCCCAGATAAGCTTGCCCTGAAGATACCAGAGCTTCTCTTTAAGATTTTTCTTAAAGGTAAACGGACGGTTATTTTCAATACGGTCAATAAGCGGAGTTGCAAGCTCTGCGCCCGTGTCGTCAATTTCGGTTGCCGCAAGAACAATAACGTCGGGATTGTTCGGAAGCGCGTCGCCGTCTGTAATTACAACCCAGAAATAGAGCCCCTTTGCATACTGCACCTTGCCGTTCTTAAGGCTGTGGGTAAATTCGTAACCGAGCTGACCATCTTTAATATAAGCGGTTTCGCCGAAATCGTATAAATCCCAGCGCGCGTAGCTCTCCTCAAGATTATTGGCAAACTCGTCGTTTTTGCGGTTAGCGCAGAGAAGCGCAACCTTTTTGCCCTTTTCAACGTCAAGCTTTTCGCCGCGGCAGATATGCATACCGTTACCGAGCTTAAACTTAATTCCGCATGCGGTAATCTCATCTCTGCGAAGATTTTCGGGAATGAAATCAATTTTGCCGTTAAGCTCAAGTTCGAGCGGCTTTTCATTTACAGGCTCGCCCTTAACTTCGCTTTCCTTAAGCGTAAATACAAAGGTTTTAACCTCATACGGCTTGAAATCACAAACTATTTTGCCGTTTTCAAGCCTTGCCTCGCCCCTGTATTCCTCGCTTGCCCACGCCTCATAAGCGCTTTCAATTCCGCCGCCAAGTGTAAAGGTAAAATCCTTTACACAGCTGTTACCGCCCTCGTTAAAGCGAACAACGTATTCAGCCTTAGCGCTGTGGTGCTTCTTCTTAAGGCAACGAATAATAACGCTGTCATCGCTTACCGAACCGAAGGAGTATTCGCTGCTGAGAGCGCCCTTATGCTTTTTCATTCTTACGGCAACAAGCGGAGTTACAAACGCCCTTGCAAGCTTCTGCGTTTCGCTTCCTACCCGGCCACTGTGAGAGCAGATAGCAAAGGAATAAATATTTTTACCTAAATCCATCATTGACTGCATACTGTCAATTCTGTAATTCTTTTTCGGGGTATGAAGCGCTGTAAGGCGAAGTGTGTTATCGCTGTATTTATCCCAGCCGTGCTTACATTCGCTGATTACGGAAACGCCGAATTCGCCGTTTTTATCGGTAATATCAGCCCAGCGCTGAGCGGGAACCTCAAACAGCTTTTCGCTCATATTTTCACGTTCAATTGCACCGAGGCCGAGGTCAAAGGTCGCCTTTTCGTTTGAAGCGGTAAAGGCGAAGCGGTGCTTTGCAAGAGTGCGCATACTCTGCCATTCAAGCTCGTTATATACCTCAACAACCTCGCCGCCCTCGCAAAGGCAGATATAGCTTTTAAATTCGCTTTTTGCGTCCTTTTGAATAACCTCAAAGGCAACTCGTGCCGCGCCGTTTTCCTTAATCTTAAGCGAAACGAGCTGAGGAATTCTGTCAGGCTCCTTATTAGCCTCCTCGTAATTCATTTCCCAGGCAGGCCATTCTTTTGAGCCCGTATAGTTGAATAATCCAAGAACTATCGGCTTTTCAAGAAGTTCCCTTTCGCCGTTCTTCTTATCTATAATCGATGAAATATCGCCGTTTTTGTTAAGAGTTACAATATAGCGGCTGTTTTCCATTGTTGTGTTTTCAATTTTAAGCGAGCTTTTTGCCTTGCAGGGCTCGTCGCTCGGCCTTACGTCAAACACGCTAACGCCGAGAGCGGGAACGCGCGCAATGAACAAAACGGTTTTAACCCCGTTTTTATCATCAATAATCTGGCTCGGAAGCTCCTCGCCGCCCCTTGCGAAAACGCGAACGTATTTTGTATCAATACTCTTAAGTTCAAGCTTAACGGCCTGACATCTTTCAAATTCAAGGCTGTTGCTTACCATTACGGGAATGCCTGCGCAAAAGCCCGAATCCATAAGCTGAGTAAAGGAGGATAGCGAAGCTCCTATTTCCCCGTTAAGCTGGTTAATGCTCATTGCATAATCGTTCCAGCTGCGGCGGTACGCCCTTTGAACGGAGGTTCCCGGAGTATCGTCGTGGAACTGATGGGCAACGGCTCTTTTCCACGCCTTTTCAATAACCTCGCCGTTATATTCAAACGTATTAAAATGCTCCGCCATCACGCCTGCGCGCTCTGCCATATCGCCTAAATCCTGGCATTTTGCGTTCCAGCGCTTACCGATTGCACGGGAGGTGTAGCCGCCTACGCCGTGGTTTTGCATAATAAGCTCGGTTTTCCAAGAGGGAAGCTTTTCCCTTGTTGCTTCGGGGAGCTTTTCTTCAATATCGCGGTATATTTGGTCTGCAGAGGCTGCAAGAATTTCAATATCGCTTTCAGCATTCTTCTTTATTTCATCATCAACATACTTAACGGTAGGCTCCTCGGGAGCGCCTCCTCTGTCGCCGATACCGTGGAAAACATAAGTCCAGTCAAGGTCGTATTTTTCATTTTCCTTAAGCTTATCGGTAATAAAATCCCAATCGCGAAGCTTAGTAAGCGTAAAATAATACGAATGGGGATTAAGCGAAGCGTAAATATAGTTACCGTCAACGCCGTACCACTTGCCTATGTCAAACGGAACGCCGTACGCACTTCCCCACGCAAGCTTCTGGGTTGTAAAGCCCTTAAGGTGAGCGTGGTGAGCTATAGACGGGAGCGCCCAGCCGAAGCCGAAGCAGTCGGGAAGATAAATATCGCAGGAGCGCTTACCGAATTTTTCATCAAAATATGAATTGCCTAAAAGAATATTTCTGAAAAGCGCTTCGGGAGAGGGACAGTTAACGTCGCCGTTTTCAAATGCAGAGCCCGTAACGTTCCAGCGTCCGTCGGCTATGTATTTTTTAAGCTCCTCAAAAAGCTCGGGATAATATTCCTCCATAAGCTCATAACGGTATGAGCCTTCAAACGAGAAAACGTAGCTCGGGTATTTTTTTAAAAGGGCAAAGTTTTCAACAAGAGTATTATAGATATATTTTGAACACGTAGTTTCAAAGTCCCATGACCATATGGTATCAAGGTGAGAGGTTGCAACAGTATATATTTTTTTCTTGCTCATAATAACTCCTCAAATCCTTCAGTAGTATATTCTTCGCCTTTGCGTTTCTTTTCAAGCTGAACCATAAGCGCCTCAAAGCGTTTTCTTGTCATCGGATAGATGAAAAGGAAAATAATCGACATTCCGAGAATAATTGCCGGAATAATTGTTGAAATATTTTCCATTCCGCGGATAATTTTAGGGTCGCTTACAACGGTAAAAAGGCTTTCCTTTCCGGCAATGTCCTTCGAGCTGTCATAGCCGTAAAGGGTAAGAAGCTGACCTGCCATAAGTATTCCGAAAGCCGAGCCGAATTTCTGAACAAGCTGCGGCAGCGCGGTAATCGTGCTTTCTTTTCTTTCACCGGTTTTGAATTCGTTAAGCTCAACAAGGTCGTAGCCCATTGAATAAAACAGGGTCCAGAACGTTCCCGTTGCAATTCCGAGCACTGCAGGGCTTATAATACACATAACCTTGAACGAGCCGATTGTAAAATCAAGACCGACAATCTTAATAATTATTTCAAGAACAAAAACTATTGAAAGGAAAAGAAGCGTTGCAAAGCGCCTGTCCTTCTTTTCGGCAACCCTTTCAACAATCGGAACGGTAATCGCCATAAACGCAACGAGCGAAAGAATTACGAAAACGATACCCGTATCGTATTCCATGCCGATACAGTCGATTACCATATAGGTTAAGTTTGACTGAATCATTGAACTCATTGCAAGGAAGAAGAATACGAAAAGCAAAAACCATTTTGTAGGCTTAAGCCTTAAAATTTCGCCGAAAGCGTTAAAGGTAGTTTTTATGGTTACCTTTTCAATGCTCTCACCCTCTTTTGCTTTACGGGGCTCGTAAATGCCGTCAAGGGATTTACAGCAGATAAAGCCGAGAATAATTGCAAGAACGCTGATTATAGCCGCAACAACGGCGTAGGCATTGCTTGCAAACCTTTTGCCGAGAAGTATTGCAACCGTAGGAACAAGGGCGGGAAGAATGTTTCCGAGCCCTACGCAAAAAGCGTTAAGAAGCGAGGAAAGCGAGCGGATAGAAGTACGCTCGTCGTAATCCTCCGTCAGCTCCGGAATAATTGCATAGTAAGGGATTGAATACAGAGTATAGAAAATCCAAATTCCCATTGAAATTACGGTATAAAGAATTATTTTTGCAAGCTGAGAGGAAAAGCCCGCGCCGATACTCGTCCACGCAACTACGAATATTACCGCAAGCGGAAGGATTGAAACGCGCATAACCTTGCGTTTATCAACCCCGGGACGGTCGGTATAATTACCGATTATCGGGTCGGTAACCGCGTCCCACGCGATGGAAATAAAAATGATAATTGAGCTGAACATCGGCTTAATGCCTACAATCTCATTAAGAAAAGTAAGGTAATATGTATAGAACATATTGTAAACCAGCGATTCGGTAAATATACCGAAGGCGTAGCCTACCTTCTTTTTCTTTGTAAGCGCCTGTTTCAAAAAGCATTCCCCCTTTTATAACATATCTTTAATATTATAAAACTTTAAACTAAACTATTCAATAATAATCTAAAAAATATAGTAATATAAATGCAAAAAGGAACACAGACTAAGGGGCGCCCCGACTGTGTTCCTTTTTTTATTATCTTCGCGGAGGCGGAATGTCGTTTCTTCCGCCGCGGTTTGTATTTTTAAGGTTTCGGTTAAGCTCCTCGTCAAGCTGCTCGCGGCGGCGGCGCTTGGCCGCTGAACGTTTTTTGGCCTTTTGCATTTTTGAAATAAACGCAAAGATATAGAGCATTACAAGAAGAATTAAAACAAGAAGAATAATAAAAACCGTTTTTCTTCCGAAAATATTGCGAAGGGTATTGCTGATTTTAAGGAAGGTTGAAAGTTCAACGCTTTTTGCCGTTACAAGCTTTGTTTTCGCAATTATTTTATTTCCGTAGATTATTTCAGCGTCGCATACGTAATCGCCCTTTGCAAGCGGAGCTTCAAGGCTTTCCGGCTGTTCAACGGGCTTAATCATAACAGCCGAAGGGTCAAGGTTTGCGGGAACAAGGGTTGTTACGTCCTTTTCCGAAACAAGCTGAACGGTGTCGGCATCCTTGCCGTCGGCAACGGGAAGCTCACTTATAACGTCGTTTGCGCGTACAACCGTTGAATATTTAAGCGAATCAAACGCCCATTCAAACATCGTTTTTGCGTCAATAAACGAGCATTTTGTATCTATGCCGTCAAGCTTTTTTATAGGCGAATCCATAACTATGGCAAGGTAGTTATAACCGTTTTTTGACGCCTTTGTAATAACGCAGTAGCCCGCTTCGCTTGTTGAGCCGGTTTTGATTCCCTCGGCGTATTCGTAATAATAGGTTATATGATATTTATCAAGCATATAGTTTGTATGAATAAAGGTATAATCGTTATATTCATAAAGCTGTGTTGTTGCAATTTTTGTAAACGTCTCGTTTTTAAGCGCTTCAAGCGTCATCAGCTCCATATCCGCGGCGGTGGTATAATGGTCGGGGTCGTGCAGGCCGTCGGGATTAACAAAATGAGTTCCCGTACAACCGACAGACGTTGCCCAGTCGTTCATCATTTTAACAAAAGCCGCCGTGTTTCCCGCTATATGCTGAGCGAGCACCTGGCACGCGTCGCACGCCGAATGCACCATAGTAAGATAGAGCAGCTGTTCAACCGTCAGCGTTTCGCCGCTTTTAAGGCCGGCAACCTGCGCTCCCGTGCCTGCGAGGGCGTCAATTGCGGTTTGATTAACGGTTACCTTTTCCTGTAAATCCTTACAGTTATTTATCGTTACCATGGCCGTTGCTATTTTTGTAAGCGAAGCCGGAAATTTCTTTTTATCCTTATTTTTCTGGGCAATTACGGGGTAGCTTTCGTCATCAAGAGAGACAAGCATATACGCGTCGGCATAAAGCTTGTCCTCAATTTTATACATACCCTTATCGTCGTTAACATCCTTTGCAAAAACGCTTACGGGAGCGCAAAGGCTTAACATCAGGCACGCCGTAATTATTAGTGAAAGCAATTTTTTCATACTCTTGACACCTTACCGATTTAAAGTTATTATTATATTATCATATCATAGTTAAAACTTCAATATATTAAATGAATCAGAGGATAAAATAATGGTTTACGTTACCGGCGACACTCACGGAGATTTAAGCTTTTTTAAAAGCCCGAAGCTGCGCAAGCTTACCGAGGACGATACGCTGATTATCTGCGGTGATTTTGGCTTTTTATGGGATAACAGCGAAAAAGAAAAAAGAGCGCTCAAGGCCCTTGAAAAAAAGAAATACGTTATATGCTTTGTTGACGGCGTGCACGAGAATTTTGATATTCTTAACGCCTATCCGCCCTACCGCTACAAGGGCGGCGACGCGCATAAAATCGCTTCAAACATCTATCACCTCAGGCGCGGAGAAATCTTTACCTTTGATAAAAAAAGCTTCTTCGTTATGGGCGGCGGCGAGAGCGAGGATATTGAAATGCGCAAGGAGGGCAAAAGCTGGTGGAGGGCTGAAATGCCAAACACCGAGGAGCTTGTTAACGGGGCAGAAAACCTAAGGAATTGCGGCTTTGCTATAGATTACGTTTTAACATACGAGGCGCCTGCGATTGCAAAGGATTTTATCAGGCTTCACACCAACCGGGAAATGCACCTTACCCCGCTTAACACCTACCTTCAGGAGCTTATGAAAAGCGTTGAATACAAGCATTGGTACTTCGGCTCGCTCCATATGGATATGCCGATAAGCAAAAAGATGACCGCCGTCTTCGACGACGTAATTGAAATAAAATAACACACGAGCACGGCAATTCGCCGTGCTCGTTTAAGACAGTCGAAAAAGGGCATAACCACGCCGTATAATCAAAGATAAGATATTTTGTAGGGGACGGCGCCCCCGACGTCCAGCGCGCGAAGCACCCATTTAAAAGCTTAATTAAAATGGCAAGAACATCGAGTTCTTGCCATTTTTGGCGTTTTCCGTTTTTTGTTCGGGGGCGGTACCATCGTACAGCTCCCATTACACAGGGAACGCAATGTTGCAATTCTAAAATAACGGGAGGGCGCGGAGACCCTCCCCTACAATTACGTGCGCAGAATCCGATAATTCCGCATTACGCATTTTATTATTGTGCGTCATCGTAGCCTTCAAAGGCGATGAGGAAGAAGCCGTCGGCGGTTTCAACCGCGTAGGCGGAGAGCATTCTGTCCTCTTCTGAGGCGTAGGCGCGAAGGTGAATAAAATCTGTAAGCACCGGCGCATTTGCGCCCATACTGTTTTCAAGGGCGGAATTAAGGCTTTCAAGAAGCTCTGCCCCGTTTTCGGAAGCGGAAGAATAGTATCTGCCGAGAAGGTCGCTTCCCGTTATACCGCCTGAGGCGCCGTCCCATTTAATTGACTTAAGCGCTTTAAAACCCTTTGACGAAAAGTATTCGTCAATATCAACGCCCGATGTAAGTATTGAGCTGTCATAGATAACAGGCTCTTCAAATTCGCCGTAAATTTCGCCGAGAGCTGTATAAATCTGATATGCATTTTCAATATAACAGCCCTTCAAATGGCCGCAGCCCTTGCCGCCGAAGGCGGTTTCAAACGCGGTTTTAACGTCCTCAAAGCTGTGAAGCGCAGCCGCAGGAGCGGCGGTTGACGCCGTACCCGTGCTTCCCGAAGGGCTTTCGGTTTCAGCCGAGCCCGAGGAGCACGCGCCGAAAACGCCCGAAAGGAATATCAAAAGCAAAACGCTTATTGCAAGCTTTTTCATAATTTGCTCTCCTTAGTGCATTATTTTTCTGAAAAGAGGAATCGCATAAATTATTATTACCGCTAAACCGAACAGCAGCTCATACGCCGGAAACAGCAGGTTCAAAAGCCAGTCGGGGCGGCTTTTTATTTTTCTTTCAAAATATGCAAGCGCCGCCGCAACTCCGAAGGCAAGAAAAACAGCCGTAAATCTGAAATATGCTTTTTTATCGGTAAACTTCAAAGCTATGCTGTTTTTGCCGCCTTTAACCTGAAGCGCAACAAAATTGCCTAAAACCTTAATCGGCTCAACCGCCTCGCCGTTAACCGTGCAGCGCCAGTTTTCGCTATATGAAAGCGGTATAAACATAAGCCCGTCGCTTTTAGCTTTTGCTTCAAGCTTAACCTCGCTTCCGCTGACGGAATAGCTGTTTTTGCCGAGGGAAGCGCAAAGCCCTTCAAGCTTTGAATTATCCATAAAGCTGAAAATAGCGTTATCAAGCGTTCCGTCCGTCATATCAAGGCTGATTTCAAGCTCGCCGCTGTAGCTTCCGAGCTCTAATACGTTATTATTAAATTCCTGAGGAAATCTGTAATTATTATCCCTGTTATAGCCCTCTGCATTCTTATATACCTTAATGCGGTTCCCGTTAATGCTGAGAGAATAGAACATTGAATCCTCGTTATCAAAGCGGAAATAGAGCGTTGAGTTTTCAGGAGCGTTAAGGGTGAAGGTATAAGTATTAACGATGCCCTCGGTATTGCTTGAATGAAGATTGTTAAGCTCATAGTATTCCGCCTTTGGAAGGCTTTCTGCGTCAATGAGCTGTGGCTCGGCAAGAGTGAAAAGTCCGCTGTCGCCGGTAAGGCTTTTATAAATTGCATTCTGGTAATCAAAGGTATTGCCGTAATGCTCAAATTCTATTTGCTTAAGCTCGTTATCAAACAGCAACCCGACGGGAAGGGTGAACCTGTTTTTATATATGCCGATTCCCGATTTTGTTTCGCCCGTCTTTTCATAAAGCGAGGGGTTTAACTCCGCCTTTGAAACGCTGTTGGTTATGCTTAAAAGCGAATCGGCAAAGGCGGTTGAGCCGCTGTCAAGCGTTCGGGTATAGGTTGTCGAAAAGCCGAGCTTTTTAAAGGAATCTATCTGTTCATATTTCAATGAATTAACCCAGTTTGAAACCGAGGCGGTATCGGCAAAATAGGAATAGTTTGAAATAAGCGAGGTATCGGGATTTTTAACCCTTTGAAATTCATCATTATTGCCGAGCCAGCCCTTTACTTCAAAGCAATCCGAAAAGTAGCCCGAATAAAGCTCCGCGCGCGTGCTTCCCTCCTCGTTGCCGATAAAGGTATAGGCGTTTGTTGCCATAAGGGCAAAAACGGAAACGAAAATTACCGCCGTTTTTACCTTATTAAAGCGCGAAACGAGCGCCGCTGTAAGGCCTAAGGTAACGAAAGCAATAAGTATAATAAACGGAACATAGAGCTTTTTGGGTTCAGCGGCGGGAAGAACCACGTCGTAATAATCCTTAATGCTTTTGATATAACGCTTTGAATAAGCTACCGCAAGAACCGCAAATGCAATAAACATAAAGGATGAGCCGTAAACAAGCCATTCCCTTTTTTTGAGCGTTTTTTCCAAATCGGGCAGAACGCGCGTAAGGAAATAGCCTATAACAAGGGTTGCCCACATTCCGACCATATATCCGTTACGGAACGGGAACATAAGCCTTGAGCCGCCGTGCCACATAAGGTCGGTTGCAAGGCAATATGCCTGCATTGCAAGCATAATTCCCGTTAAAGCAAAGAATACGGCATAGCCCCTGTGCTCCTTTTTCTTAATACTGTATAAAACAAGAAGAATAAGGCAGGCAAAGGCCAGCTCCGCGCCGATGAACATAAACAGCGCGTCATTAATCGTTTTATATCCGATAGTTGAAATAATTGAAAGGTAGTTATCAAGCGGGCTTGATATAGCATCGCTCATATTATAATTGAACCTTGCGCTTGAAACGCTTCCGAAAACAAAGCAGTAAATCTGGTACGACGAAGCGATAATTGAAATAAGCGTTCCTGCGCCGAGGGAATAGACGTTTTTTTTGCGGCTTTCCTTTTCAGCGGCAAAAAAGATATACACTCCTCCGAAAAGCACAAGGGAAACAACGATAAAAAATGCCATATAGGTTTGAACCGCGAGCAAATAGGTCATAACCATAATAAAAGGCAGCTTGCTTTTCCCTTTGAACATATTGAGCAGCGCCATTATAAGAAGCGGATAAAGAGCAACGACGTCAAGCCAGTTGATATTCGTATAATACTGAACGTCATATCCGCAGAAGGTGTAAATCAGCGAAAGCAGGGTGATTTTTTCGCCTGTAAGCTTCGGGAAGATTTTTGAAAAGGCATAAGACGCGCAGAGTGATATTACTGTCAGCTTTATTATTATCAGCAGCGACACAGCGTCGATAAGCTTTTCCTTTGAAAAAAGAAGAACAAACCAGGAGGTCGGCGAGGCAAGGCTCATAAGCTCGTTTCTCGCGGCTCCCGCGCCTGCGGTAAAATCAAATACGGGACTTCCGCCCTTGAAGGCGTCAATGGTATGGAAAAAATTGGGAAGGTAAAGCTGGTATAAATCGCCGCCCTGTATGTTGCCGCTTCCGAAGGGATAAATCCCCTTAACGGCATAAATTACAAGCATAATTAATAAGGTAATAAGCGGCGCGGCAAAAATATACAGCCTGCTTTTTTTAGTTTTCAAGCCTTCGCCTCCTCTTTTTCAATATATTATTAATATACAATATAATCCCGATTAATGCAAGAAAAAACGGGAGAACGCCGTGCGCTCCCCCGTTAATAACGGTAATATTAATAAATACCCTGTTGAAGCATTGCTTCCGCAACCTTTTCAAAGCCGGCGATATTAGCGCCTGCTACAAGATCATAACCGAGGCCGTAGCGCTCTGCAGCTTCCATTGAATTCTTATGAATATCAATCATAGCCTGATGAAGTCTTGAATCGACTTCCTCCGCTGTCCAGCTGAGACGCGCGCTGTTCTGGCTCATTTCAAGGCCAGATACGCAAACGCCACCTGCGTTAACTGCCTTTGAAGGAGCGATGATAACGCCCTCTGTTTCTCTGAAGAGGTCAAACGCATCTTCGGTTGTAGGCATATTGGCAACCTCGATGTAATACTTTGTTCCGTTAGCAATAATCTTCTTTGCTTCCGCAATAGTAACCTCGTTCTGAGTTGCGCAAGGCATTGCAATATCAACCTTAACGCCCCACGGCTTTTCGCCTGCGTGGAATTCAACGCCGAACTTATCTGCGTAATCCTGGCAACGGTCTCTGCCCGAAGCCCTCATCTCAAGAAGGTAATTAATCTTCTCTTCGGTAACGATACCCTCGGGGTCATAAACATATCCGTCGGGACCTGAAATCGTTACAGCCTTAGCGCCGAGCTCTGCAAGCTTTTTGCAAGCGCCCCAGGCAACGTTACCGAAGCCTGAAACAGCGACAGTTTTACCCTTAATGCTGTCGTTTTCGTGTTTAAGAACCTCGCAGGTATAGTAAACTGCGCCGAAGCCTGTTGCCTCGGGACGGATAAGAGAACCGCCGTAGCTTCTTCCCTTACCTGTAAGAACACCGTTTTCGTAAGCGTCTTTAATTCTCTTATACTGGCCGAAAAGGTAACCGATTTCTCTTCCGCCAACGCCGATATCGCCGGCAGGAACGTCAACGTCGGGGCCGATGTGGCGCTGAAGCTCGGTCATAAACGCCTGGCAGAAACGCATAATTTCGCCCTTGCTCTTGCCTCTCGGGTCAAAGTCAGAGCCGCCCTTGCCGCCGCCCATCGGAAGGCCTGTAAGGGAATTTTTAAAGGTCTGCTCAAAGCCGAGGAAGAACATAATTGAACCGTTAACGGTGGGGTGGAAACGAAGGCCGCCCTTATAAGGACCGATAGCGGAATTAAACTGAACACGGTAACCTCTGTTTACCTGTGTTTTGCCCTCATCGTCAACCCATGCAACGCGGAAGGTGATGAATCTTTCAGGCTCAATCATACGGCCTAAAATATCCTCTTCAATGTACTCCGGATGCTCGTCAACAACCTTTTCAAGTGAGCCGAGAACCTCTTTTACGGTCTGAATAAATTCAGGCTTTTCGGGGTTTCTCTGCTCCGCAGTTTCAATAACCTTTTGGATGTACTCGTTCATAGTAACAACTCCTTTGTTTTATTTAACATTAAAATTCTAATACCAGAACAATTTTTTGTCAAGCCATTTTGAATATTTTGCGTTTATAATTATTACAAATGCCCGGCAAATACGAAATAAAGGTTATTAACGCAAAAGACGAACCGCCGCAGATTAAATCCGCGGCGGTTCTAAAATAATCAGGTTGCCGGTTAAAAGGAGCAGAACACCATAGCTACGTAATTATTAATCAAAATGCATATAACCGTCTTTATCAAAGTATAAATTCAGACTTGCCGTTTTAACCGTACCGTCATTAAAGGTTACGGTAAAGGTAATTGTGTCCTTAATTTGCGTAAGGTCAAAGCTCGGGTCTTCGCTGACAGCGCTTACCAGTTCATCCGAAACATCCCAGAAAAGTAAATAACCTTTATTTGTTTTATAACGGCCTTTTCCGCCCTTTGCATAGCCTGCCTGCTGTGAATAGCGCAGCTCATCACCTGTCAGTTCCCATTCGTGCCGATACTGGATTGCTTTATAATATTGTTCATAGTATTCCTGCTTTTCCGGCGGAAGCGCATCAAAATCCTCTATTGCTTCCATTTCTTTATAAACGTCGTCGGGTATTTCAATATCTTCGCAGTACTCGAAATCAAGAATACCGTATCCGCTGACGTTGTTCACCTTAAAGGATTTAACGTCTGAATAATCCTCAAGATTCAGTTCAAACTCTCCGCCGGACAAGGTATAGAACACGGCGGTTTCTTCCCCGTCCTTGTTGTAGCAGCTGCGGCTTCCGGAGCCATAGGAAGCGTAGGAACCTTTTTCAGCTTCCCCGTCCATTTCGTTTAAAAGCTTCGTCTGGTCTTTACTTCGGCGGTTTGCCGCCTCTTCACAAGCCTTTTTATCTGACTTCGGGGCAGTATAAATACCGTAAAATAACGGTTGCTCACTTTTTCCGCCGAAATACAGCTCGCCGTTATCGCCTGCATAGGCAACAATTACGGTTAAATCATCGCTCTTATCGGTAAAACGGCTTATTCCGAAGCCGCCGCCGATTAAGAGCACAAGCGCAAGCGCCGCCGCGGCAAGGCGTTTATATGCCGGCTTTATACGCGTTTTTTTCTTATCCGTCGTCATATCAAAAATCCTTTCAATCGCTTCATCCGAGTGACGGACTCCTGACATCGCAGCTTTATAAATTTCTCTGTTATTCATTTATCCAATCATCTCCCAAAATTTCTTTTAAATGATTTCTTGCTCTGTACAGCCTTGTTTTAACGGCAGAGGGTTTGCATTTTAATATCTCTGCAATTTCATTAATTTGCATATCCTCAAAGTAAAACAGATGCACGGCAAGGCGTTCTTTTTTAGGCAGGGACATTACCGCATTAAAGACGTCAAGGCTTCTTATACTGTCAAAGGTATAAAGCTCTTTTACCTCGTCAAGCGCGGTGGTTTTTTTAACAAACGGTGATTTAAAGCGGTCTTTACATTTGTGAATACAGCTTACCGTAAGCCACTTATCCATATGCACGTCATCGTTAAATGCCTTGTCCGTTTTCCACAGCTTAAGTAATACGTCCTGCATAACATCCTCGGCGTCATAGTGATTTTGCAAATATGAAAGAGCTATTAAATACAGCCTGTTACTGTTTCGCTTAACCGCTTTTATATATTCATCATTCGTCATTCCCTCACCTCTTTTTGAAAGGACCTTTCACCTATAAAGCGATTCAAGTATATTAAAGGTTACATTTTATTTCAACAAAAAAATCGGAAAAGTCGAATGACTTTTCCGATTTATATTTATGCCGCGAAGGTGAATTCGCCTTCATTAAAATCTACCCTGCAGGTGTCGCCCGATTTCAGCTTATCTTCAAGAATCAGCTCTGAAAGCTTATCCTCAATTTTCTGTTGAATTTCGCGGCGAAGCGGCCTTGCTCCATAGGTTTTATCAAAGCCGGCCTCTGCAAGAGCGCTTACTGCGTTATCGCTTACCTCAAGGCTTATATCCATCTCGCCGAGGCGTTTTTCAAGCGTTTTAAGCATTCTTCTTGCAATTTCCTCAATATCGCTTTTCTCAAGCTGGCTGAAAACTATAATCTCGTCAAGCCTGTTAAGAAATTCGGGCTTAAAGGTTTTCTTTAAATCGCCCATAACAAGCTCTTCAATATTCTTGTTTTCGTCCTTGCTTTCGCCGAAGCCGAGGGACTGCCTTTGTTCGGTGATTTTTGAAGCGCCTACATTTGAGGTCATTATGATAATTGCGTTTTTGAAGGAAACCGTTCTTCCCTGCGAATCGGTTAAAACGCCGTCCTCAAGAATCTGAAGAAGCATATTGAATACGTCGGGGTGGGCCTTTTCAATTTCATCAAAAAGAACAACGCTGTATGGCTTTCTTCTGATTTTTTCGGTAAGCTGACCGCCCTCGTCAAAGCCTACGTAGCCCGGAGGCGAACCGATAAGCTTTGATACGGTATGCTTTTCCATATACTCGCTCATATCAAGCTTGATAATTGCGTTTTCATCGCCGAACATAGCTTCTGCAAGCGTTTTGCAAAGCTCGGTTTTACCTACGCCCGTAGGGCCGAGGAAGATAAACGAGCCGATAGGCCTGTTCGGGTTTTTAAGCCCTACCCTGCCGCGGCGGATTGCCTTTGCAATAGAGGTTACCGCCTTATCCTGACCGACGATTCTTTTATGAAGAATGCTTTCCATATTAAGCAGTCTTTCGCTTTCCTCCTTTGAAAGCTCGGTTACGGGAATACCCGTCCATGAGGAAACAACCGAGGCAATCTCGTCCGTTGTTACGGATTTAACCTCGTGAGAGGAGGAATTGCGCCATTTTTCCTTTTCGCCGCTGAGCAAATCCTGAAGCGATTTTTGCTTATCGCGAAGCTTGGCGGCATTTTCGTAATCCTGGGAGGTTATTGCGCTTTGCTTTTCCTGTTCAAGACGCTTGATTTCCGCTTCCATATCCTTAAGGTTTTGCGGTATAGTATAGGTTTTAAGCCTTACGATTGACGCCGCTTCGTCAATAAGGTCAATCGCCTTATCGGGAAGAAAGCGGTCCGCAATGTAACGGGAGGACATTTTAACAGCGTTTTCAATAGCCTCGTCGGTAATCTTTACCTTATGGTGAGCTTCGTATCTGTCGCGAAGGCCCTTAAGGATTTCAACGGTTTCCTCCTCGCTCGGCTCGCCTACGGTTACGGGCTGAAAACGTCTTTCAAGCGCAGCGTCCTTTTCAATATTCTTGCGGTATTCGTCAATGGTGGTTGCGCCGATAACCTGGATTTCGCCCCTTGCAAGCGAGGGCTTTAGGATGTTCGCCGCGTCGGCAGCGCCCTCCGCCGCGCCTGCGCCGATAATGGTATGAACCTCGTCAATGAAAAGGATAACGTTCCCCGCGTCGCGTACCTCGTCCATCGCCTTTTTAATTCTTTCCTCAAAGTCGCCGCGGTATTTTGTTCCCGCAACCATTGAGGTTAAATCAAGCGCTACTATTTTTTTATCCTTAAGAAGCTCGGGAACCTCGTCCTCAACAATCTTAAGCGCAAGCCCTTCGGCTATAGCGGTTTTACCTACGCCGGGTTCGCCGATTAAGCAGGGGTTATTTTTATTCCTTCTGCAGAGAATCTGAATAACTCTCTTAATTTCATTTTCCCTTCCGATTACGGGGTCAATTTTACCCTCCTTGGCAAGCTCGGTTAAATTCTTGCCGAAATCGTCAAGGGTAGGCGTTTTGCTTTTGCCTTTTTTTGAGGTTTTTGTGCTTCTGCGCTCGTCGGTTTCTCCGCCCGAAACAGACTGGACTATATCCTGAAGCAAAGCTTCGTCATATGCGCCGAGCTCATTTAAAAACTTAACGGCATAGCTGTCCGTTTCCTTAAGAAGGGATATAAGAAGGTGCTCGGTTCCTACAAAGGAATGCATCATTCCCCTTGCAATCTGGAAGGAAAGCTCGATTATACGCTTTGACCTCGGCGTAAAATCCTCGGGCGAAAGCCTCGTGGGGCTGCCCGAACCGATTTCGCTTCTAATAAGCGCGTCAACCTTTTCCTCGGTTATCCCCTTGTTTTCAAGAACGGTTGCCGCAATGCCCGTTCCCTCTTTAATTAATCCTATTAATATATGCTCACTGCCCACGTAATTATGGCCGTATTCCTCGGCGGCAGTGATTGCGAGGTTAAGCACCTCGTTAGCCTTTTGAGTAAAAGAATTGAATCTGTACATAGTTATTCCTCCTTATGCGTTCGGCAGAGAGCTTAAGGAGCAATCCGCCGTAGTTATTCGAGCCTCTCCCTTACAAGCTGGGCGCGCAGCTTTGAACAAAGTTGTTCGTTAAGCTCAGCGCCCGAGGACGCTGTTAAGGTTGCATTCTGAAGCTCATAAAGCATATTGCCTATAGTTTTGTAATCAATATCAAGGTATTTGAGGCTTGAACCGAGACGGGCAAGCGAAAGAGTATTCAAAAACTCGTCAAAATCAAGCTTGCGGGCTGATTTAAGTATGCCCATTGTACGGTAGATTTTATCCTCAAAATCAATGTTTTCTTTAAGCTGTTCCCTCGCCTTTCGCTCCTGCTTAACAATCTGGTCGCAGATGGCGTTGATATTATCAATCGCGCTTTTTTCGCTTATGCCGAGGGAAACCTGGTTTGAAAGGATATAAATATCCCCTGCGCCGTTTTTAAACATCTCGCGAAGCGAAAGCCCGAGCTTGCCGACCATAGCCGTTAAGCGGTAAACCGCGTTAGACGAAGCGAGCGCAGGAAGATGAAGCGCAAGCGAAGCCTTAAGACCGGTTCCGAGATTCACGGGGGAAGCCGTTAAAAAGCCGAGCTTATCCGAAAACGCGATGTTAAGCGTTTTAATGAAAACGTCGTCAAGCTCATCCGCTTTTTTATACGCTTCCTCAAGGCTCTGCCCCGACGAAAAGGCGCTAATTCTTATATGGTCCTCCTCGCAGAGCATAATTGAAACGTCCTCATCCTTTGAAAGCATAAAGGAAGCTTTTTCCTTATTCCTTAAAAACTCCCTGCTTATAAGCTGCTTTTCGGCGTAGGACATAGCCTGCGCGTCGCTCAAGGGTTCAAGATTTACCATATCAAACTCGTTGGCAAGAGCGGAGCTTTTAATCGCCGCATAAAGCTTTTTTGTTACGTTTTTACGTATTTCATCGCTCATTTTTGACGGGAACGGAGAATCCGCCAGATTTCTTGCGAGCCTTATCTTTGAAAACATTACGACGTCGGAATTATTGCCGCTTCCCTGATACCACTTACTCATTATTTTTCCTCCTCGCTGAGCGCGTTAATCTTATCTCTTAAAACCGCGGCGTCCTCAAAGCGCTGCTCCTGAACTGCTTTTTTAAGCTCCTCTTTAAGAGTCTCAAGCTTGCTTGGCTTCTTTTCGTTTTCAGCCTCGCTTTCTTCGGTATAGCTTACGCTTTTGCCGATATGCTTAACCCTGCCGTGAAGCTTTTCAATGCTCGGGGCAAGCTTATCCTCAAAGCGGTCGTAGCAATGCGCGCAGCCTACTCTTCCCGAATTTGCTATATCGTTAAAGGTTGTTCCGCAATAGGTACAGCGGTCAACGCCCGAAAGCGAATTTAACGCAGCAGCGCCCGCGCCCAGAAGATTTGAAAAAAGACTGTCCATTGAAAACGGCTCAAAGCTGAATTCCTCCATAACTCCGAGCTCCCTTGCGCATTCCTCGCAAAGGTGCATTTCCTCTTTTTTTCCGTTAATTATCCTTTTAATATGAGTGTTTGCTTCACGCTCATTACAATGGGTACATTTCATAATTAATTCCTCCTTAGTTAATATATGCAATCAACATCTGTTTTAATTGCCTTGCGCGGACCTTATCCGCGGCTTCCTTTTCAATTTCGGTGAAATTGCTGTCCTTTATTGCGGACGCCATTATGTTTGCCGATTTATCGTCAATTATATTCTGGTAATTAAGATTAGAAATATGTGCTTTCGCAGTTCTTTCATCAATACTGTTTCCGATTGAATTAATAAGGGCAAGAAGGGCGTTATCCTTGCTTTCGGCTCTTGTTATAAGAATATATCCGCCGCCGCCGCGATGGCTTTCTATTCTGTAGCCTGCCTCGGGCGTAAAACGCGAGGTAATAACGTAATTAATCTGGCTCGGTACACATCCGACTCGGTTAGCCAAATCGTTTCGCTGAATCTGAACGCTTGAGCTTGACGAATCGTCAAACATATCAAGAATCATATCCGCAATCATATCGCTCATCTTCATTTGATAATCATCTTCTTTCCATTATAATTAATTAAACCTATTTAGCCTTCCCCCTCGGGGGGAAGGGGGACCGCGTTAGCGGTGGATGAGGGGAAAAGCTAATATAAGGCGTCAGCCGCAAAGCTGACAGAGGAGAGGTCAATTAAACAATTTAACTTTGACTTTCTTTGCCCTTCAATGGTGTTATAGCACAATGGTCAGGAAAAGTCAATACCTTTTTTAAAAATTTTTTGACTTTTTTTGACTTTCGTTTTTTGAACAAAAAAAGCAGGGCCATGCCCTGCAGTTTTCAGCTATTCGGATTTTTTAAGCTGTCGCTCGAGCCATGCCGCGCCGAGGTCAAGAGCAGTAAAAACGCCCTTCTTTTCGCTCTTTTTAAGAACCATATCCTTAGGCGGAACCGTCGGGTCGGTGCTGATAAGCTGAACCGTTACGTCATCGGCAACCTTAACGCCGTTTTCCTCTTTTTCGGATTTAACGGTTAAGCAAACAACGTACGGGTCGTTCATATCGCCGTAATAGATTGTTTTTCCGCTTCTTACAAGCGGCTTTCCTTTATACTCGGTAAACTTTGGCTCTTTTGTTTTCTTCTCTTCTGCCATAACGAGCCTCCTTTATCTTCTTATTTTATCCCAAATAGGACTTTACCATTTCAGCCAGCAGCTCGTCCCTGTCAATACGTCTGATAAGGCTTCTTGCGTTTTTATGAGTTGTTATATAGGTAGGGTCCTCTGAAAGGATATAGCCGACAATCTGGTTAATCGGGTTATAGCCCTTTTCAACAAGCGCGTCAAAAACCTGAGTTAAGGTTTCCTTCATAACATCGTCATTATCGCCGCCGATTTTAAAGGTCATGGTTTTTCCTGTCACAGTAAAGTCACCTCCGTTAACAATATATTAATCCATATTAAAGATTAATTCTTATTCATTATAAACATCTTTCAAAAAAAATACAATAGTTTTTATAAAAAATTCATACGAATGCCAAAAAAATCTTCCTAAACATTATTGTATGGCGAATTAAAAAATTTATTAATCTTGACATATTCGGTAAAGTGGTTTATAATTTAATGCAATATTTGATTATTACGGCTGTGAAAAGGCGTAAGTAGGGTTTGATTTATGATAAGAGAGTATGCGGTTGGTGAAAGCATATGATTATTTTGAACCTGAATTTCAACCTTTGAGCCCCCTGCGAGCAACTAAGCATGGCGTACGCACCGCGTTAAGGGCATAAAGCGACAGCCATTCGGCTGTAATTTGAGTGGTACCACGGAACCTTCCGCCTCATTTTGAGGCGGTTTTTTTATTTAAGAAATTAATTTTTCGGAGGTAAATATGGCTAACAAAATTCAGGAGTTGAGAGCTCAGTTTGAGCAGGAGCTCAGCGGTATTAAGGATTTATCCGAGCTTGAGGGAATAAGGGTTTCCTATCTCGGTAAAAAGGGCTCGGTTACCGACCTTTTAAAAGGTATGCGCGAGCTTTCAAACGAAGAAAAAAAGGCCTTCGGCCAGAAGGTAAACGAGCTTAAGGGTATAGTTGCGGATAAAATCGCCGAAAAAACGGCGGAGCTTAAGGAAGCGCAGATTCAAAAGGAAATCGAGCTTATGCCCGAATTTGACCTTTCTATCCCCGTTAACCTTTCAAGGGGATCATATCATCCGATTACGCTTGTTCAGCGCCAGTGCGAACAGATATTCAAATCAATGGGCTTCACCGTTGAGGATTACAGCGAGGTTGTAACCGACTACGAATGCTTTGAATCGGTTAACATCCCCAAAAACCACCCTGCGCGCGATATGCAGGATACCTACTATCTTGAAAACGGTCAGCTTTTGAAAAGCCAAACCTCCGCTGCGCAAAACGCGATTTTAAGAAAATACAAAAAGCCGCTTGTTGAAGAAGGAATTCCGATTAAAGCCGTTTTCCCGGGCCGCTGCTTCAGAAACGAGGCAACCGACGCCTGCCATGAAAACACCTTCTTCCAGATGGAGGGCATGATGGTGGATAAGGACATCTCTATTTCAAACCTTATCTACTTTATGAAAACCATGCTTTCGGAGGTATTCCAAAAGGACATCAAGGTTCGCCTTCGTCCCGGCTTCTTCCCCTTCGTTGAACCGGGCTTTGAGCTTGATATAAGCTGCCTTATTTGCGGCGGTGAGGGCTGCCCCTCCTGCAAGCACAGCGGCTGGCTTGAGCTTTGCCCCTGCGGAATGATTCACCCCGAGGTTCTTCGTATGGGCGGCATTGACCCCGAAGAATACACGGGCTTTGCATTCGGGCTTGGCCTAACGAGGCTTGTTATGATGAAATACGGTATCGGCGATATACGCGACCTTAACAGCGGAAGCCTTAAGGTTATGAGCCAGTTTACCGATGACGAAAACTAAGGAAGGAGAGTGAATTAAATGTTTTTATCAATGAATTGGATTTCTGATTTTGTTGACCTCAGCGGTCTTGACAAATTAAAGCTTATAAACCAGTTTTCGCTCTCTACCGCAGAGGTTGAAAACGATATATTCTTCAAGGGAAGCGACCTTTCGGGCATTGTTGTTGCGGAGATTAAATCCGTTGAGCCTCACCCCGAAAGCAAAAAGCTTCATCTGCTTAAGGTTGACACAGGCGAAGCGGAGCTTACCGACGTTGTCTGCGGCGCGCCTAATGTAAAAGTAGGAATGAAAACCGCTTTTGCTAAGGTTGGCGCAAAAATCGGCGAAATTGAAATCGCTCCCCGCCCGCTTGCAGGATATATGAGCTGCGGAATGTGCTGCAGTGAAAAGGAAATCGGAATTTCCGACGATAACAGCGGTATTATGGAAATCACCGACGAGGTTGCCAACGGCACCGACCTTAAGGATATTTACGAAATTGACGACATCATTTTTGAGGTTGACAACAAATCGCTTACAAACCGCCCCGACCTTTGGGGACATTACGGCATTGCAAGGGAATTTGCGGCGCTTTCGGGCCGTCCGCTCAAGCCGATTGAAAAGATTGACGTTGAAAAGTACGCCGACCTTCCTAAGGTTGACCTTAAGATTCTTGACCCTCTCTGCCACAGGTATTCCTGTATGCAGGTTGAAAACATCAAAAGAAACGTTTCCCCCGTTAATATGAGAATTCGCCTTTACTACTGCGGAATGAGGGCAATTAACTTCCTTGCCGACCTTACGAACTATCTTATGCTTGAAATGGGCCAGCCTATGCACGCGTTTGACAGCCGTAAGGTAGGTAAAATAAGAATCCGCCGCTTTGAGGAGCCGTTTACTTTCAAAACACTTGACGGTGTAGACAGGCAGATTGACTCTGACACACTTATGATTTGCAACGACGAAACGCCCGTTGCTATCGCAGGTATTATGGGCGGACTTGATTCCGAAATTGTTGAGGACACAACTACTCTTACACTTGAAAGCGCAACCTTTGACGCGGCTTCTATCCGCAAGAGCACGGTTCGCCTTGCACACAGAACGGACGCTTCTATGCGATACGAAAAATCGCTTGACCCCGAGCTTTGCGACGCAGCTATCGCGCGTTTCATAAAGCTTCTTCAGGATTATGACGACGGGGCAACCGTTGTTTCCGCGCTTACTGACGAATACGCTTATCACTACCCGGAAATCAAAATTGATTTTGACAAGGCGTTTGTTGATAAATATACGGGAATTGAAATTGCAAACGACACAATTGTTAACACGCTTAATTCTCTCGGCTTCTCCGCAAGCGAAAGCGAAAACAAATTCAGCGTTACCGTACCGAGCTGGAGAGCTACGAAGGACATAACGATGAAAGCCGATATTATTGAAGAAATAACAAGAATTTACGGCTACGATAACTTTGACGTTCACACAACGCGCTCGCCGCTTTATCCCGTAAGGCCCGAAACCGAAAAAACCGACGAGGATAAAATCAAGGACATCCTTGTTAAGAGATATTCCCTTCACGAGCTTCACTCTTATGTATGGAACTATTACGACGAACTTAAGGCGATAGGCATTGAGCCCGAAGGAAAAATCAAGCTTGCAAACGCTACAAACCCGAATATTGAAACGATAAGAAGCTCAATTATTCCTACTCAGCTTTGCCAGGTTAAAACAAACGTAGGCTATTCAACCGAATTCGGAATTTTTGAAGTAGGAAGAACCGTTACGGGCGTTGATGAAAACAATCTTTGCGAGGAAAAGAAGGTTCTCGGAATTACGCTTTATTCAAAGGTTAAGCCGCTTCAGATGCTCTATCTTGAATTAAGGGATATTATTACGGTTATTGCCGACGACCTTAAGCACTGCAAGGTAACGTTTGCAAAAAAAGAGGCGTCTCACAGCTACCAGCACCCGGTTAACCTTAACGCAATAATTGTTGACGGAAAAGAGATTGGCGAAATCGGCATAGCTCACCCGACCGTTTCAAAGAAGATTGACAAAAAGGCTTCAATCGTATTTGCAGAGCTTGACGTTGCGGCGTTTGCGGAAATTAAAAACGCTTCCATCGTTTATGAAGAGCCGAGCAAATTCCCGGGAATTGAGATTGACCTTTCGTTTATTTCAAAAACCTTCGCTCCTATTGCAAAGGCTATCAGTGACGCCAACAGCAGCCTTATTAAGGGCGTTGAGGTTACCGACGTTTATGAGGACGAGGCAAAGGGCGAAAAATCAATAACAACAAGGGTTACCTTCTCCCATCCCGAAAAGACTCTTACAAGAGAAGAGGTTCAGGAGGTTACCGACAAAATTGTTGCAACCCTTGCCAAGGCGGGAATTACTTTAAAATCATAACTAAAAAGCGCAGGATTCTTTCCTGCGTTTTTTCTATTGAATAATGGTTTTAAATTTGTTATAATAGTATTTGTAATATTTTACTTAAAGGAAGTGTTTTAATGAAACTTACAAAACAGTTAACTACACTTGCACTTGCACTGTTGATGGCAATTGCGGCTCCTATTACAGCGCTTGCCGAGGGAATTGACGCGAACTTTACCTTAACAACGGTTCAGACAAAGTTTTTTGCAGGGCTGACATACGACGTAACCGCAACAATAACCGACGCATCTGCGGCGACTGCATTAAGCCACGACTTCTTTGAGTGGACGGTAAATTCAACTGAGGGCGAGGCTTCTATTGCTACGCTTGATAATTACAAGTATACCGATAACGGGAACGGAACCTACACCGTTACCGAAACCGCAACCGTAACAATGCCGCCTGCCGGAGCAACGGCAAACGTTACCGCAAAGCTTGGAGACAGAAGTAAATCCATCAGCCTTCAATCCCTTCAGCCGATTGAATCCTTTGACGTAAATTTTATAAACTCCGATTACGCTTATTTTGATAACAGCGGTACGGTAGGCACTCTCTATGTTGAAAGAAAACTTACAAACGATTCAGAGGAAAAATCAGTTTTTAACGTTGAAAACGTTAATCCAAAAACAAACGATGACGAAATTCTTATAGCGACAGGCGGCTTTACCACGTCAAACTATACGCTTTCGTCGATTGCGCAAAACAGCTACGAGCTTTCATTTTCAAAATCCGCAAAGGGCGCAGGAACGCTTAATTTCAGCGTTTTAAGCGGCGGTAAAGCTTTTAAAAACTATAACATTCAGGTTTGTATTGCAGCCACGGATTACAAGCTTGACGTTAAGGGCTATAACGCAAAGTCATACGAAAATTACGGCGATAATGCAAACGGCCCGTATACGCTTACAAACCTTTATACCGGCAAGACCTTCAACATCAGAGCTTCCGGCGACAACCTCGGAAACGACGACGTTAAGTTTGACCTTTATACCGATTCAACGCTTACAACAAAGGCTCCCGCTTCATACCTTCATGCAAAGAGCAACAGAGAATGTGAGCTTAACATTACCGAGCAGGGCACCTACTGGCTTGTAAGTAAAAACTATTCAATGGATAACGGTATGCTCAAAAGAGATCTTGAGCCCGTTGTTACAATGTTAGTTGTTAACCAATCCGTTTCTGCGGAAACAATCAACCTTTTTGAGCTTGATGAGGAAGGCAACAAAACTGAAAACAAGCTTGAAGATATTACGCTTTACACAAACACTTTAACAACATACGATTTAAAGAAAAACATTTCCGTAACTCCCGATAATACAACAGATAATCTTATATACACCTCAACCAATACCGCTGTTGCAACAGTAAGCGACGGCGTTATCACGGCAAAGAGTAAGGGCGATATAATAGTTTATATCAAATCAGATGAAAACGCAAACGCCAATGCTGCCGTAAATGTTCACGTTAAAATCGGCGTTAAGGCAATAACAAAGATTGTTAAGCAGGACGAAACAACAATCATACCGTCAGGCCACATTCAAAAGCTGAACGTTACAACTAACCCCGCGGTAGTTGACGAGCCCATTTACTGGTCAAGCTCCAACAGAGAGGTTCTTTCGGTTGACAGACTGACGGGCGTAATTACCGCAAAGCCCGTAACCGAAAGCACTATCGTTACAATCAGTGCGGTTGCAGAAACCTCGCCGAGCATTAAAAACACAATTGACCTTACGGTTGAACCTGCTAACAGGGCAACGAGCCTTGCCCTTTCGGCAACGGCAAACAGCGATACCTACACCGAAAAGCAGGGCGAGCAGTACACGGTTTATTCGGATTATTACCAGTCAACAGCTTCAAAGCGCACACAGTTTAACATTACAGCCGTTGCTCCCGGTGCAAACGGTGAAGCTTCAAACGACGAATTTGTATGGACTGTCAGCTATAACGGCGGAATCGGCTTAAGCTTTGAGGACGCCAAGGCCGGAGGATTTATTACTTACACCAAAGGCACGAACGACAGCGTATATCTCATTACGCCTCAAAAGCAGGGCTCTTATTCAATAAGCTGTACGGCAACAACGAATATAACCGCTCCCGAGGCAACAGACCCGTCCGATACAATTATTATCAATATACTTCAAACCGCATCAGACCTTTCGGTACGAGATACGGATACAGGTAACAAAACCTCTTCCACCTTATATCTTCCAATCGGAGGAACAAAGGAAATAACCGTAAAATCCAGTACTCCCGATAACGATAAAACCATTGACCCGCCGGTATATAACGTAACGTCCGGCAGCGAATATATTAAGGTTACGCCGAGAGCTTCCGACGACGGCGAGGGTATAACCTATAAAATTGAAGGCTTATCCTACGGTCTTGAGGCAAGCAAAATCGTCTTTGCTTCAAAGAGCGGTTCAAAGTCATCAGCAATAACTGTTTATGTAAGAAACAATATGGCAAACGCCGAGGTTAGCGGCCTTGAGGAAAGCTACCCGTACACGGGAAGCGCAATCAAGCCGGAATTCAGCGTTTACTACGGCGGCTCAAAGATTGACTCTGAAAAATACAGTATAAGCTACAATGTTAACGGAAAAGCTTCAAACGTTAACGCAGGCACAGCAACAATAACCATTACCGGTAAAGGCGAATATCAGGGCTCTTCAAAGGTAGTTTCATTCAGAATCAGCCCGAAGGCAATAACCGCCGACAACGCTGTGTTTGCGGCGATAAGTGATAAGCAGTTAACTTCAACAACCCGAAGCGCAGAGCCCGCGCCGAAGGTAACGCTTGACGGCAAAACGCTTACAAAGGATAAGGACTATACCGTAAGCTATAAAAACAACACCGCCGCAGGCACAGCAACCGTAACTATTATCGGTATGGGCAATTACAGCGGAACGGCTTCAACAAGCTTCAACGTTGTTGACACAGCGGAGAAGTTTACCGTTGCGGCGATTGCCAAAAAGACATACAGCGGAAAAGAATTAAAGCCGCTGCCGGTAGTTAAGTACAACGGCAAAACCCTTAAGAAGGACGTTGATTATACTTTAACCTATGCGTCCAACATCAATCCCGGCGTTGCAAAGATTACAATTAAGGGCATCGGTTATTACTACGGAACGGCAACACAAACCTTTATTATCAAGCCCAAGAAAAACAAGATTAAATCCTTAAAGAAGGACGTTAAAGCGTTTAACGTCGGTTGGGTTACAGCTCCCGGAGTTAGCGGATACCAGGTTCAGTATGCGCTTAAGAAGAACTTCAAAAAGGGCAAAAAGACCTTGAATATCAGCTCGTACTACGCTTCAACAACCGCAACGGGGCTTAAAAAGAAAAAGGTTTATTACGTAAGGGTACGCTCTTATGTAACGGTAAACGGCCAAACGATTTACGGCGCATGGTCCAAAGTTAAAAAGGTTAAAACAAAATAAAGCATAACAAAAAGAACAGAGCAGATGCGGTTGCATCTGCTCTGTTTATTATTGTTCAATTATTCGCCGAGGCCCTTTTCGTCAAAGTTAAAGATTGTTGAAAGAACAACCTCATAGCCTGTCTGAATAGCTTCGGGAACAAGGCGGTCATAGCTGTCGCGCCTGTTATGATAATAATCGGCCGGTGTCGGGTCCATAGCGGCAAGGCAGGTAGCGGTAATTCCGCCCTGGGTTAACGCCGCGGCGTCGGACGAGCCGAAGAATACGTTGGCAAACTTAAGGTCGTTATGCCCTGCGTCCTTAGCGGAATCCATAACAAGCTGGCTGAAACGCTTATCGTGCTTAACAGTGCCCGTCATATCTCTGTTATAAACGTTAAGATATTCAAGGTCGCAAAGCGTATCAACGCAGAGAACGGCGGTTTCAACGCCCGAATTAACATATTCATCCTTATGGTCCTTTGCCCACTGCTTACAACCGCGAAGGCCTGCTTCCTCACCGTCGGTAATCATAGCAACAACCTCGGTGTTTTCAAATTCAACGCCCGCCATATCAAGCATACGGATTGCGCATACAGCCGCATATGTTCCGGTAAGGTTATCGTTAGCGCCCGGGGAGATTGTTTTAAAATCAACAAAGAAGAAGAGCGTAACCATAACAAGGGCTGTAAGGCAATGGAAATAATAGCTATAGTTAACAAGGAAGCTTCCGAATTTGCCCATATCAACAAAGTTGGCAATAATTGTTAAAACGGCAACTACAACCGAAATGAATGCACAAGCGATTGTCGGGCCCATAAGCAAGCCCATAAGCGCTTTGATGTGAAGCTTCTTTGAATAGTAGGTATGGCGCCATTCATAAGCTGAATCACAATGGCCTGAAATAACTATTCTTCTTTTAACCTCGCCGCGCGGCTTACGCTTTGCGTAGAAATTATGGCCTTCAACTTTTTTATAAAGCACGTCGCAAAACTGCTTATAAAGAAGGAATTCAAACATTGTAATAAGAAGTCCGCAAAGAACTACGCCGCCTACAATGCACTGAGGAATAAAGAAATCGCTCGGTCCTTTGCCCGAAAATACGTTAAGATAAACGAGAAGAAGGCAAACAAGAACCGCAAGAATTATTGTAATTGAAACTGTTTTTGTAAAATGCAAAAACGCTTTCGGGGCCATCTTGTAGCTTTCAAAGCCTGTTTCGTCACAGAAGGTATCCATTTCCTTTTTGATATGCTTCTGGGTTGCATAACAGTTGGAATTTCCCGATTCACGCGGGCCGTACCTTTTAATAACGTTTGTTATTTCTTTTACGGTGTAATCAACGTTTTCCTTGATTACAGCCTTTGGAAATTCGCTGAATTTCATTTGTTAAGTCTCCTTTTTTGAAGTTTACAAAATGATATTATAACAACAATTAATTATAATGTCAATTTTTATTGAGCTTAAGCTCAAGCAAGGGGTCTCCCCTGCGGAATTTTTTATTGATAAGCCTTTTCTGCGCCTCGTCGGAATTGAGCGAAATTTCATCCTCTGCATAGCCTATTTCAAGCTTTTTAAGCGTTGGCTTAAGCAAATCAAGCCTGCGCTTAAAATCGGCAAAATCGCGTTTTTCCTCAGGCGACCACGCAACCTCGGCAAGCGCCTGAATTCGCGGAAAGGCTGAAAGGTCAAGCTTTTCCCTATCGGGTATCCATTCGCTCCAAAGCTCGCCTTCAACGCCGAGAATATTATCGCTTACGCTTATTCCGTAATCAGACGGCTTATAATTATACGTGCTGCTGAGCGGATACATCGCGTAAGGCATATCAAAATAGAAGGACTGATGGTTTGATAAAACCATCGCGCCGCCGCTGTTTGCATAAGCTTCGGCGAATTTATCGCGCTTCGGCGTCCAATACTGAACCACAACGCTGTTGCCCTCGTTGTTAAGATTTTTGCTTCTTATAATCTCATTCCAGCCAATCGGGGTTTTTCCCTTTTCTTTAAGATATGAAATCAGCCTGTTTTCAAACCAGCCCTGAAGCTCATCCTCATTTTTAAGGCCGTTTTCTTTAATAACCCTTTGACATTCGGCGCAGCGTTTCCATTCGCCCGTAGGAGCTTCGTCGCCGCCGATATGAATATATTTTGACGAAAACAGCTCGCACACCTCGTCAAGCACTCCGAAAACAAAATCAAAGGTGCTTTCCTTTCCGCAGCACAGCGTTCTGTTCCATCTGAAATCAAAACGCCTTTGCGGAATAAGTCCGCCGAAATAGCCCGGAACCTCAGTTTCCTTCGGGAAACAGGCAAGCTCGGGATAACCCGCCATAGCAGAAGCGCAGTGAGCGGGAAAATCGATTTCGGGAACAACGGTAATTCCCCTTTCCGCCGCGAAGGATACTATTTCCTTAATATCCTCCTGAGTATAAAATCCAAAATGAGGCTCATTTTCGGTTTTTGCGCTTTCCCAGCCGCCCACCTGCGTGTAAGCTCTTTTTGAGCCGATTTCGGTTAAAAGCGGATACTTCTTTATTTCAATTCGCCAGCCCTGGTCATCGGTTAAATGCCAGTGAAAGGTATTAAGCTTTTCGGCAAACATAAAATCAAGGTAACGCTTAACCGTATCTTTGCCGAAGAAATGGCGGCTTTCGTCAAGCTGAAGCCCTCTCCACTTAAAGCGCGGCTCGTCGTCAATTTCACAGCAGGGCACTTCCCTGCCGCCGGTATCAAACGAGCAAAGCCTTCTTACGCTTTGAAGGGCATAGTAAGCCCCGATTTCACTTGAAGCTTTAATTACAAGCTTATCGGTATTAACCGTAAGCTTATATCCCTCGCGGCTGACGCTTTCGTCCTTTTTAATAACAAAATCGGCGTCATTGCAAAGCTCTGCAAAACCATTTATAAGCGGCAGCTCAAAGTCGCTTTTTATTTTTCCGCCGAAGGTGTAAACGCCTTCGTTTTCGGCATAGGTTTTAGGTAAAGGTATTAAATTCATCATATCATTTTAAAACAAAGCCGATTTTCTTCATCGCTTTATTAAGCGTTCTTCCGGCAATTCTTGAAGCAATCTCTGCGCCGTTAGTCCAGCATTCGGTAAGGTAAGCCTTATCCTTGAGAAGCTCGTTATATTTCTTCTGAACGGGCTCAAGCTCGGCAACAACCGCCTCGCCTACCGCCTTTTTAAAATCGCCGTAGCCCTTGCCGCTGAAATCATGCTCTATAGTTTCAAAGCTGTCGCCCGTTACGGCGGAATATATAGTCATAAGATTATTGATTCCGTCCTTGCCCTCGGCATATCTTACAGCCATTTCGCTGTCGGTAACCGCGGATTTAAACTTCTTCATAATGATATTCGGCTCATCGGTAAGATAAACCGTGCCCTTCGGGTTAGGGTCGGATTTACTCATTTTAGAAGTCGGATTCTGAAGGGACATAACCCTTGCGCCCGTTTTGGGAATATACGGCTCGGGAACGGTGAAAACGTTTCCGTAAACGCCGTTAAAGCGCTCGGCAATATCCCTTGTAATTTCAAGATGCTGTTTCTGGTCCGCACCGACGGGAACAACATCCGCCTGATAAAGAAGAATATCAGCCGCCATAAGGCAGGGATAGGTAAAAAGCCCTGCATTTACGTTATCCGCATGCTGGGCGGATTTATCCTTGAACTGAGTCATTCGATTAAGCTCGCCGAACTGCGTATAGCAGTTAAGAAGCCATGCAAGCTGGGAATGCTCCGGCACATGCGACTGAATAAAAAGTATTCCCTTCTCAGGGTCAAGCCCAACAGCCATAAGCATTGCATAAAGCTGCGTCGTCTGCTGCCTTAACTTTGCAGGCTCCTGACGGACGGTTATAGAATGTAAATCGGCAATGCCGAATACAGTATCAAAATCCTCCTGAAAGCCTGCCCAGCCCTTCATTGCGCCGAGGTAGTTCCCGAGCGTCGGAATTGAAGTCGGCTGTATTAATGACAGGCTTCTTTTTTTGCGTTCCTGTTCCATTATAATTAATCTCCGTTAATATTATTTATAGCTTGCAAGCACTTCGCCCATACGCTTAACGCCTTCAACGATGCTTTCATCGCTCGGAGTTGAGAAATTAAGGCGAACGTAGCTGCACGGCGCCGTATCGTCCATCATAAATGCAGAGCCCGGAACAACGGCAACCTTTTTTTCAAGAAGGCGGTTAACATAGTCAAGCATATCAACCGTATCCGGAAGCTTTGCCCAGATAAACAATCCGCCTTCAGGTCTTACATATCTGATTTCGGGGCAGTATTTATCAAGGCTGTCGCACATAAGATTAAGCTTTCTTCGATATATTTTTCTTATGCTTTCAATATGCGCGTTAACATCGTATTCATCAAACCAGCGTGCTACTATCATCTGGTTTAAAACGCCGGTATGAACGTCGCTTACCTGCTTACCGATAGTGAAGGGTCCTGCCATTTTTTTTGGAACAACGGCATAGGCAACGCGTATGCCGGGGGCAAGTATTTTAGAAAACGAACCTGCATAAATAACAATACCCTCTGTATCAAAGCTTTTAATAGCGGGAACGTCCTCGCCTGTAACGCGAAGATTACCGTATGGGTTATCCTCAACAATAACAAGATTGTTTTTCTTTGCAAGCTCATACATTGCCCTGCGCTTTTCAAGCGAAAGCGTTGTTCCGCCCGGGTTTTGGAAATTCGGGATTGTATATATAAACTTTGCCCTCGGGTTTTCGGCAATAACCTTTTCAAGCGCCTCAATGTTCATCCCGTCATCGTCAATCGGAACGCCTGCAAGCTTAAGCCCGTGCGATCGGAAGCAGTTGAGCGAGCCGATGAACGAGGGCTCTTCGCATATTACCGTATCGCCTTTATCGCTCAGTATACGGGTTGCAATATCCATAACCTGAGTTCCGCCTGCGGTGATAATAACGCTGTCGTCATCCGTTCCGACGTTTTCACGCTGCTTAAGCCAGTTTTTAACGGTATTCCTTAACGGGTCATAACCCTCCGAAACGCCGTAAACAAGCGCGGAAACGGGGTTTTCGTTTAGTATTTCAGCCGAAAGCCTTGTAACCTCCTCGCAGGGAAAGGCCTCAACGGCCGGCGAGCCTCCTGCAAAGGCAATCATCCCCGGCTGGCTTGTTACCTTAAGGATTTCCCTTACAGCCGAAGGCTTCATACTTGTAAACTTATCTGAAAGAGTATACATTATCTTTCCTCCAATATCATTTGAACAAACCGTTTTGAGGCTTCGCCGTCACACAGGGAAACAAAACGGTTTTTAAATTTCTTCATTTTTTCGTTATCGGCGTTTGCACGAAGAACGGCAGGGGCAAGTTCCTCCCTTTTTTCAACGCTTTCGCCGCAAAGGTAATCGCTGTAGGGGAAATAAAAGCCGCGGCTGTTTTCGTATTCCGCAATATCGGGAACGTAGTGAACGCAGGCTCCCCCGATAACCGCGTTTTCAAAAATTACGGATGAATAATCCGTTATAAGAACATCCGTTATTAAAAGAATATCGTTAATTTCCCTTTCATCGGAAAAGTCAAAGGCTCTGTCGCTGTACTTTTCGGGGATTTCAATTCTATTTTTAATAAACGGGTGAAGCTTTATTATCAAAGCCCATTCGTCGCCGAGGGCGTCCATAAGCTCCCCGACGTCGAAGTATTCGCTCGGATAATAGCCGTCGTTAACGCTGTTGCCGCGGAAGGTAGGGGCAAAAAGAGCAACCTTTTTTCCCTTCAGCTTCGGCTCTTTTTCAAATAGCCTTGCCGTTGCGGAAGCCTTGTAGGCCGAATCAAAAAACAAATCCGTTCGCGGAACGCCGACGGGGATAATTTTATCCTCGCTTATGCCGAAGGATTCGGCATATATTTTTGTAAGCTCTTTTGAGGAGCAAATAGCCTCGGTATAGTTTTTATGGGTAAGCGAATTCGGCTCCGCGGTTTCCCTTGCATAGCCGAATTTTTTAAACGCGCCCATTGCGTGCCAAACCTGAACAAGATGCTGTTCGTTTCTGAACGGAAGAACGTAAACCATCGGTTCAAAATCGTCAACAAGAACAAATTCAGAGGTTGCAAGCTCCCCTGCAAGCTCCGCGAGAGACGGCATATTAAGGCTTGTTATTGCATTAATTTTGTAATTAAGCCCCTTGCTTTCAATATAGCTTTTTATCGCGAGCAAATTGCCGCCGAGCTTACCTTTGGTTGTTGAAAGCATTAAAATCTTGTTTTTAACAACAGGCTTTTTGCTTTCACTTTTAAAAAGCGAAATAAGCTTTGCATATTTCATTTTCTGCAAGTTCGGGTAAAGCGCTGATTTTAACTTACTCATCTTTATAATTATACCTGTTATCGTATTTGCCCTGTATCAGCTCATCAATAATTTCGGCCCATACAGCGGTAATACTTTCGTATTTCTTATTAACGAACGCCTCTTTAAACTGCTCAGCTTTTTCAAAATCAGCCGTGCTTTTTTGCGCTATAAAATTACAAATTCCCCTTGCGTTTTTAGAATACAAAACGGGCAAATCGCGCCAGAAGTCAATATAAAAGCCGCGTTCATCAAGGTACTTTTCGCTGTCAAAGCAATATAGATATACGGGAAGATTTTTAAGCAGAGCCTCAAAGATAATAGAGCTGTAATCGCTTACAACTATATCCGCCACCGCCATAAAATCCATACCCGTAAAGCTTTCGCCCTCAAGCTTATTCATTCTTGAGGAAATATAAATTTCCTCCTTATCGCTGTCAACAACATGGTGGTCAACAATAAGGTTGCATTCATCGTAATTAACAAGCTTAACAAGCTCCTCGGTTGCTTGCTTAAGGGCGTTTCGGTCAGCTTCGGTATCGCGGAAAGTAGGAACGTAAAGGATGTTCTTTTTTCCGTTATTCAAATCGGGATATTTATTATAAATAAGTTCGCTTAAGCGCTCGGTTTCCTCGTCGCTTGTAAGAAAATCCATACGCGGAATTCCGATAGGAACGAAGGCGCTTTTATCGTAACCGAAGGCCTCGGCAAAATGGGGAACGCATTTATCGCCGCTGGCGGCGATAAGCGAGTAGCCGCAGTGCATTTTAAACGCCTCGGCGGTGGCTGAGGATTTTCCGCCCTCTTTATCAAGAACGGATTTACCGAACCTTTTAAACGCCCCCAGCGCGTGCCAAAGCTGAATGATTTTAAGCTCGGGCTTATGCTTAAGCATTGAGGCAAGAATACAGTAGCCGTCAAGAACAACCACCTTTGAGGTTGCCATAGCCTTCATCTGGGTAAACATTTCGCCGATATATTTAATCTTACCGCCGAGTGAAGCAGGTATCATTTTACAATGCACTTCAACCTTGTATTGGGGATAATTAGTTCTTATCTCGTTTACAAGATAACGAAAATCAACCGAGGGCTTTTCACCCTGACGCGAAATAAATGCTATTTTGTTTTGCGTTTTTCTGCGCTTATAAAAGAAGTAAAAGCAGCTCATTACAGCGCCGAATATTTTAGCAAAAAATTTAATCATAATCTCTCTTATTCGTAAAGCGGATATTTTTTACAAATATCTTCAACGCCCTTAAGGATTGCCTCCTTATTAGCATCAAAGTCCTTAACTGCAAGGTAAATGAATTCCGCAATCTTATCAAAATCTTCGGTATTAAGGCCGCGCGTTGTTGCGGCAGGGGTTCCTATTCTTACGCCGCTTGTAACGAACGGTGAAAGCGGTTCGTTGGGAACAGTGTTTTTATTAAGGGTAATATGAACCTCGTCAAGCCTGTTTTCAAGCTCCTTGCCCGTAACGCCCGTGCCTCTTAAATCAAGAAGGCAAAGGTGGTTATCCGTTCCGCCTGAAACAAGGTTTAAGCCTCTTTTTATTAAGCCGTTTGCAAGCGCCTGAGCGTTATCAATAACTCTTTTCTGGTATTCCTTAAATTCGGGCTTAAGCGCCTCGCCGAAGCAAACCGCCTTGCCTGCGATAACGTGCATAAGCGGGCCGCCCTGCGTTCCCGGGAAAACGGCTGAATTAATCTTCTTGGCAATATACGGATTGTTACAGAGAATTAAGCCGCCGCGGGGGCCTCTTAAGGTTTTATGGGTTGTTGTTGTAACTACGTCGGCATACGGGAACGGCGATTTGTGAAGGCCTGCCGCAACGAGGCCTGCAATATGAGCCATATCCACCATAAGCATTGCGCCGTTAGCGTGGGCAATATCGGCGATGATTTCAAAATCAATCTCTCTCGGATAAGCGGAGGCGCCTGCAACAACAAGCCTCGGCTTGTTCTTAATTACAAGCTTATTGAGTTCATCGTAATCAATATATCCGTTTTCATCAACGCCGTACTGAATAAAGTTAAAATATTTGCCCGAAATGTTTGCGGGCGAGCCGTGCGTTAAATGTCCGCCGTTATCAAGCGCCATACCTAAAACGGTATCGCCCGGCTTAATAAGCGCAACGTAAGCGGCGATGTTTGCCTGCGCGCCCGAATGGGGCTGAACGTTGGCAAACTTACATCCGAAAAGCTCACAAGCACGTTTTATTGCAATATCCTCTGCGATATCAACATACTGACATCCGCCGTAGTAACGGTGGGACGGGTAACCCTCGGCGTACTTGTTTGTAAGAACAGAACCCATAGCCGCCATTACCTGGGGGGATACAAGGTTTTCGGAAGCGATAAGCTCAATGTTTTCGCGCTGGCGTTTAAGCTCAAGGGCCATTGCGTCTGCAACCTCGCTGTCGGTTTCCCTTACCTTGGAAATTGAATCGTAGTAATCAGAATACATTTTTTAGTCCTCCGTAGTTATAATTATACTTTTATATAATAACATAATAATTTTAAATAAACAATATATATTTTATATAAATACACCAAGCGGAAAATAATGATTTTTGACAAAGAATTACATATTTTTTGAATTTTGAGTTTTCAAACGATTAAGTTAATAGAAAAATATTTTAGAGGTTATTATGAAATTTCTTATTTGCTCATCAAACGAAAACGAAAATTCAATAATTCTTAATGCTATTGAAGGCTTTTGTAAAAAGAATCTTCTTAAAAACGAAAGCCGTATTTTTACTAATTCGCTTGACGCGGCGGTATGCAGGGACAATATAGATATTGCCGTAATAGATATTGAGCTTACTGATTTAAACGGGATTACCTTAAGTAAAATATTAAAGCGGTCTTCCCCATGCTTAAAGCTGATTTTGTTATCCTCAAAGCTTGACAGGCTTGACGACGCGTTTGACCTTGAGGCGGTAAGGTACCTTACAAAACCCATAGACACCGAACGCTTTAACGAGGGTTTAGCCGAAGCGCTTAAAAGAATAAAAAGCGATTCCGTTTCGGTTGATTTATGCGACGGCGGGGACAAGGTAGTAATTCAAAAAAGCGATATTCTTGTTGTTGAGATAAAAAACAGAAAAACGCGGATTGCAACTAACGGTAATATTTATTATTCAAGGCTTCCGATGCGCTTTTGGCACGAAAAGCTTCAAACCGCCAACTTTATTTCGCCGCATAAAAGCTTCATCATTAATCTTGACGGCGTTGTTCAGTACAAAAGAAACAGCAGTATAATAATGCATAACGGCGAAAATATTCCTATTGCACGCTCAAAGGGCCAGGCTTTTAATTTGAAATATAATGAATACAAAGAAGCCGGGCTATAAAAAGGCGGCAGGGCAAATGCCCCGCCGCCCGGTTAAGCGGTATTACGGATGCTTATAAACGGTTATGCTTTCACTGCCGGCGGTAAAGGTTATCTTAAGCCTGTAGCTGCTTAAGGGGTTAATGAGCTTTGAGCCCGAAGCCGATAAGCTTTTGCCTGTTTTGCTTTCAGTCCAGGTTTTAACGGTTTCATATCCGCTTGTATAATACTTCTGAAGCTCCATTTTGATTTTAAGACTTGTTGAGGTCCTTGCAGATAAGGATGCACTGCAACTCGCCGTAATGCCGCTTAACTTGATTGAGCCCGAATAGTTATCAATATAAGTATATCTCATATCGCCGGGGTCGTTATCGGCGTCCGAATCGGTTGCAAACGCATTAAATGTGCCGAAAGCCGAAAAAAGTGCGGTAAGCGCCAAAACTAAGCTTAATATTCTTTTTGTCATTTTTTATCAACCTTTCATTTAAATATTAGGGATATGTATAAATTACAAATCAACCCTCCTTTTTTTGAAAATTTACATAATCCCCCATAATACTTAATCGTTTTGACGCTTACAAATTCAAAAAAAGAGCTGAAAAAAATTTTCAGCTCCTTTTTGTTATTTACTTTTTATTGATTTGATTATCTTAATCACCTCATCGTGGCTTAAAGAATCGGTTGAAAGGCAATAAACGTTTCTTCCGTCATTCCATATGTAACCATTATAGCCGTCGGTGTACGAATAATGAACCGTTTTAACGCCGTTAATCATTACCGTTTCGCACCCGTGCTCATTATCAAATCCGAATTCATCATTTAACGAAAGCTGTTTTATATATATGTAATCGTCATCTTCGATTCCTTTATATTCTTCAAAATAATATCCTGAAGATTTTTCAGTTTTACTTAATTCGTAACCGTCCGGAATATAGCCTAATGTAAATCCGTCAGCCTCGGTTCTTTTGGCATTTATAACAGCATAGGTTCCGTGGTCGCTGAACTGTTCAAGCTTAAACTTCTGAGGCTTCGGAACTGCAGTAACCGACGTCGCTATCAGCAACGTAACAATCGCCGCAATAAGAGCTATAACCGCTCGCCTTGAAAGTCTGTGGTAACTACCGCCGCGCATTCGGCTGAACAAAACGTTCATTTTTCGTTCGTGCTTTTTTGAAAACGTTACCTTTTCAAACTCGTCGGGAAGAGAATTAACCCATCTTTCGTTTGAAATTCGGCTTGCCTTATATAAAGCGCTCATAAAATCTTCCTTTCTAAAATTTATCCGTTTTAAATCTTTGATTCTAAATATTTTTTCAGCTTATCAAGGGCAATGTTAAGCTTTTTATTTATATAATAATCGGTAGTTGAAAACATTCTTGCCATTTCGCTTACCGAGAACTGATACGTATATTTCAGATGGATATACAGCCTTTCTTCCTCGGTTAACGCTTTATCCATTGCAACGCTTAAATCAATAGCGTCAAAGTTTTCAAGCTCATTTTCGGTTTCTTTTGAAGCTTTAAGAATTTCATATTCAAGCTCGTCGCCGTCAAGGCTGACAACGTCCTTGGTAAGCTCCTTTCGGTAAGCGTTTATAGCATAGCCGAGCGCAATGGTTGAAACGTAGCCCTTTGTTCTCGGGTCGTCCGCCGGGCCTACCTTATAAAAATTCTTTGCAATGCTTAAAAAGGTTTCCTGAACGCATTCCTCTGACAGCTCATGATTATGGGTATGCTGATAAGCTATCCAATAAACCAGGTTGCAATATTTATTATATATTTCAACAAACCTGTTTTTATCCTCTTGTGAATCAATTAATTCTAAAAACCCTATCATAAACTATATCCCTTTTACGGTTAAAAATTCAAAATTTTTCAATAATATTTAAAGAAAAAATTTTTTCGATGTCAATACTTTTTGCAAAAAATGCATAAAATTTGACAAAAAAGGACAAAAGCGGCTGAGTTTAATACTCAGCCACTTTCCGTAGGAATTGCCTCAATACTGTTTATTTTGTTTTAACGGCTTTTTTAACTGACCACTTTCCGTAAATTTTAGTTGAATTAACCGTTTTATACGCCCTTACGCGAACGAAGTATTTTTTGTTTTTCTTAAGCCCTTTAAGCTTTACGCTGAGCTTGCCCGTTACGTTAACGGTTTTTTTGCCCTTCATATTCTTTTTGGCAGAATACTGAACCTGATAGCCCGTTGCGCCGTCAATCTTTTTAAAATAAACCTTGATTGATTTTTTACCCTTTTTGAGCTTTTTAATTATGCCCTTCGCCGGCTTTGTTACCGCCTTTTGAGGCGCTTTAACCGTAATTTTGATTTTAATCTTTGTATTGTTAAGGCTTGCGGTGATTACCGCCGTGCCCTCGCTGATTGCAGTTATAACGCCGTTTTTAACGCTTACGCAATCAGAGCTTGAGCTCCACTTAAAGGAATTATTTTTAATCCTTGCCGTTGTAAAGCCGCCGGGGTTATCAATATAAACCTTAAGCGTTTTTTTATCCCCTACCGTAAGCTTTTTGCTTTGAATGCTGATATACGGTTTGATAACGTATGTATCCGAGCTTCCGAAGATTACGCCGCTGTCCGTCGGAGCTTCGCTGAATTCCTCCGTCATAAAGGAAACGGTTTGAAGAGCGCTTTCGTTTGCAGGCTTTTTACAGCTTGAAGTATCGCTTCCCGTGCCGAAGCACTGAACCCAATAATAACAGCCGTTATGGTATGCACAGCCGATACCTATGGTTTTAGCGTCCTTATTTAATATGTTGGCCTTGTGTCCTTCGGAATTCATCCAGCTGTTCATAACGTCCTTTGGCGTTGCCTGGCCTGCGGCAATATTTTCGGCAAACATAGCGCTGTCGGCGGTAAAGCAAATTGAGCTGTCAGGCCTTGTATGGGAAAAAAGAAGCGTTGTTTCGCCTGCTCTGAACATTGCTGTATCAAGAAGCGAGCTGTTCATAACAAGCTTGCCGAGACCTTCGCTTGCCCTTTCCTTATTAACAAGCTCGAGAACCTTGAAGGCGAAATCATAGTTATAATCAACGTCAATATTCACCTTATCAATAAGCGCATAGCCATTTTCGCCGTAGGGCGAAAGCTTTGTATTAAGGCAAATAATTTCGGTTGAATCGGGGAAAGCGCCCGTATGAACAAACTTTACGCTCTTAGGAAGAGTTATGCTTTCAAGCGAATCGCAGTAAGGGAAGCTCTCCCTGTAAATATCGGTTACGCCCTCGTTAAGCTTAACGCTTTCAAGCTTTTTACAGCCGAGGAAAGCCTGGTAAGGAACGCAATCAATTGCCTCGGAGGTAAAGCTTCTAAGATTTGAGCATTCCCCGAACGCGCCGACGCCGAGCTCTTTAACGGTTGCCGGAAGGCTAACTTCGCTTAATGAGGTACAGGTTGCAAAGGTATGCGCTCCGAGAATTTCAAGACCGCCGAAGTTGATAGTTTTAAGCGATGAGCAATATCTGAACATCTGGTAAGAGCTTTCCTTAAGCCCTTTGCCGAAGGTTACCTCGGTTAAATCCTCGCATTTATAGAAAGTGAAATCGCCGACTGTTTTAACCGAATCGGGAATTTTAACGCTTTTTAACTGTTTTACTCCCTGAAAAGCTGAGCTTCCGATTTCAGTTACCGTTTCGGGAATTGTTAAAGAGGTAATAGCGCTGTTAGCAAACGCCGCCTCGCCGATTTTGGTAATTCCGTTTTGAATCGTTACCGCAGAAGCTGCTTTTGCGGGCGGATAAGCAAATACGGTTTTGCCGTTATCGCAGCAAAGAAGGCCGTTTTTAACCTGATATGCTCCCGTTGAGCTGCCTGTAAAACTGCTTATTGACGAGCCGAAAAATGCAAGCCCGGAAAGCGTTTTAAGCTTTGAGGTTACCGCGAAGGAGGTTATTCCCGTATTCTGGAAGGAATAATCGCCGACGGTTTCAAGCGACGAGGTATCAAACGAGGTGAGCTTTGAGCAGGCGTAGAAGGCTCCGCTTCCCAGCGTTTTAACCGAGCCGCCGCTTAGCGACGTAAGCGCGTAGCACTGGTAAAACGCCGCCTCGCCGATTTCAACAACGGACGAGGGGAGCTGAACGCTTGTTACCTTTGAAAACTCCGCAAAGGCAAACTTTGCAAGGCTTGTTATTCCGCTTGAAACAACTATTGATGTTACCTTGCTTTTCTCGCCGCTCCAGGCGTATGAATCGTAATCGCATTCCGCCATTGCACCGCTTCCGCTTAAGGTGAGCACGCCGTCCTTAACGGTATAGCTGATATTTGACTTTGCGCTTGTTCCGCTTGCGGTTTTCGCCTTTGATTTAATTTTATAGCTCTTGCCGGCGTTTGCAGTTACGGAAACGCTTGTTTGATTTTGAACGCTTCGCCTTTCAAGCGCAAGCGCGCTGATACAAAACGAATTTGCGGCAATAACCGCGCAAAGGCCTGCGCTTACCGCTTTAATTAATAAGTTTTTCATATTGATTCTCCTTACCGATTAGTTTAATTACATAATAATACTACAAAACATTTTTTGCTTAAATTGTAATTTTTTGTATTAAATTTGTAAAAATCAGTAAAGCATAACGCCGTAAATTTTACAGTTAAAAAAACCTGTAAATCCTTATAATGCGCTTGACATATCAAGGCCTATGAAATATAATTGAAGGCGATGAAAGGTGGTACATACTATGACTTTAAGAACGCTTATTGACGACGCCATGGTTCAGGGCGATGTGCTTGTAAGGGTATTTGACGAGGAGCAGGATTTGGACGATATAGTTATTGAAACAAACGATATTGAGGGCGAGGATTTTTCGCAATACGCCGAATATGAGGTTGTTTCAATTTACGCAAACCTTGAACAGCTTGTTATTGAAATTCAGCCGTAAGGCCGAATTGACATATCTGTTATAATTTGATATATTAGTATTGTCAGGTACACCTGTTCCCTTTCCGAACACAGAGTTAAGGCTTGATAAATAAAAATAAGATGCTGTTACATCGACCTGCCATAAACGGCAGGTCTGTTTATTTTCGGAGGGAGTATGGATTTAACGTTTAAAACCGAGGGCGGCATTTTTAATTACAGAGTATGCGCCGTAATCAAACATAATAATAAGCTTCTTGCATTGAAAAACAATAACACGCCCTATTATTTTCTTCCCGGCGGAAGGGTTAAGTTGCACGAAAGCGCGGATAACGCGCTGCTTCGTGAAGTGAAGGAGGAGCTTGGCATTAACGCAAAAATAATCAGGCCGCTGTGGTTTGCGCAGACCTTTTTCATTGAGGATGAAATAAAAGAAAAGTTCCATGAGCTGTGCGTTTATTACCTTGTTGACGTTTCAGACAGCGATTTAGTTAATCATATTAAAATAATCGGGCTTGAAACGAAGAATAACGAGGTTTTTGAATGGCTTGATATTGACACGATAAAGGAGCAATATCTATATCCGCTTTTTATTAAAGAAAAAATCAACTGCCTTCCCGAAAGCTTTGAAATGCTTACGGAATATGAATATAGTATATAAAAATATTAATATTTATAAAACTTAATATAGCGTTTTTTGAAAGACTGTGTTATAATAACAAAAATACTGTATTAACGGTATACAATGTCTAATAACAGCAAAGGAGATTTCACTATGGATAATTATGAGGAAATCGGCGCTCGCCTGCGTGAACTAAGAGAAGTCAGCGATTATACTATTGAGGAGCTTGCGGCAGAGCTCGGTGTTGACCCGAAGGTATACGAAGGCTATGAAAAAAACGGAAAGGACGTTCCGATTAGCCTTATATATGACGTCGCTTCAAAATTCAAGGTGGATTTTACCGAAATTATAACGGGGAATACTGCCTGGCTTGACACATATCATCTTATTCGCCGCGGCGGCGGTAAAAACGTTAACCGTAATCCCGAATATCATTTTGAGGATTTAGCTTACCGCTACGGCAACAAGATTATGCAGCCGCTTCTTGTTACGCTTGACCCGAGCGACGCGCCTGCAAAGCCGATTACTCACAGCGGCCAGGAGTTTAACCTCGTTCTTGAAGGAACAGTTATTATTACGCTCGGAAACAAAGAAATAACTATGAATCCCGGCGATTCAATCTATTTTAATCCGAGAATACCACACGCTCAGCGTTGCGGCTCAACGGAAAAGGCGCGCTTTCTTACGGTTATTGCCGAATAAGAAAGCAGAAACGGAGGACATAAATTGGATTATTTACTTAAAAAATTTCTTCCTCAAATAGAGTTTTCAAGCTATGAGGAATTTAAAGAAAAATTTACAATAAACGTTCCCGAAAGCTTTAATTTCGGCTTTGACGTAGTTGACGCATGGGCCGAAGAGGAACCGGATAAACGCGCGCTTCTTTGGGTTAATGAAGAGGACGAGGAGCATTGCTTCACCTTTACCGATATTAAAAAGCTTTCAAACAAAACGGCTAATTTTTTTAAAAGCCTGGGGCTTAAAAAGGGCGACGTTGTTATGATGATTCTTCGCCGCCGCTGGGAATACTGGGTATGCGCAACAGCGCTTCACAAGCTCGGCGTAATACTTGTTCCCGCAACGCTTCAGCTTACGAAGAAGGATATAGTTTTCAGAGGCAACGCGGCAAAAATCAAGGCGGTAGTTTGCGTTGACGATAATTTTGTTATAAGCCAGATGGAGGAATCCGACCCTGAAATTCCGTCCCTTGAAAATAAAATTCTTGTTGGCGAAAAACGCGAGGGATGGCTTGATTTTCATGAGGAAATTGATAAGTTTTCGGCCGAATTTCCGCGTCCGACAGGAGATGAAGCTACTCGTTGGGACGACATTATGCTTGTTTATTTTACAAGCGGAACTACAGGTATGCCGAAGCTTGTTCAGCATAATTTCGCTTACCCTCTCGGTCACATAGTTACGGCTAAATATTGGCAACACGTTGAGGAAAACAAGCTTCATATGAGCGTTTCGGATTCCGGCTGGGCTAAGTTCGGCTGGGGCAAGATTTACGGCCAGTGGATTTGCGGCGCTACCATTTTCTGTTATGATATGATAGGAAGATTTAACCCTGTAAATCTTCTTAAAAGGGTTGAAAAATACGGCGTTACAACCTTCTGTGTTCCGCCCACCATGTACCGCTTTATGCTGCAGGAGGATTTAACGAAGTTTGACCTTTCAAGCCTTCACCACTGTGCAACGGCAGGCGAGCCGCTTAACCCCGAGGTTGTTAAAAAGTGGAAGGAATACACGGGACATCAGATTTATGAGGGCTTCGGCCAGACGGAGGGCCCCGTTCTTATTGCAAACTTCGGAAGCGAATGGTTCGAGCCTATTCAGGGCGCAACGGGCAAACCGAATCCGCTTTTTGATATTCAACTTTTAGACGCTGACGATAATCTCTGTGAGGACGGCGAGGAAGGCTCGCTCACCATTATGGATGTTAAGCATCATCCGCCGGTAGGCCTTTTTACGGGATATTATAAAAACCCCGAAATGACAGAGGAAAAGCTTGGCGGTATCGGCTATAACACGGGCGACGTTCTTTGGCGCGACAGCGACGGATATTACCGCTTTGTAGGCAGAAACGACGATGTTATAAAATGCTCGGGCTACAGAATCGGCCCGTTTGAGGTTGAATCCGCCCTTGTTGCGCACGACGCGGTTGTTGAATGCGCTATAACCGGCGCGCCCGACCCGATAAGGGGCCAGATAGTTAAGGCGACTATAGTTCTTGCAAAGGGCTACACTCCGTCTGAAGAGCTTACAAAGGAGCTTCAGCAGCACGTTAAGCATATGACCGCGCCTTATAAATATCCGCGCGTTATTGAATATGTTGACGAGCTTCCTAAAACCGTTGGCGGCAAAATCAAGCGCGCCCAAATCAGAAAAGCGGACGAACAGACATATAACAAATAAAAAAAGCCTCGGTAAGGGTAATCCCCTGCCGAGGCTGATTATTTATGCTTCATTGAAGTATTTTAAAAGATATTCAACAACCGCTCCGAACATCGGGTGGTCGCGGCTTGCGCCGCCGTCCCAGTATTCCCAAAGAGTTGTTGCGCCGTGGGACATCATATTATAAAAAGAATTTTTCCTTTTACTTGTCAAAAGCAGCTTTGCAACGTCCTTATAA
>ONCR01000080.1 GCA_900316345.1 uncultured Eubacteriales bacterium
AGCACCGTCAGCGAATACAGCACCGGAGAGTACGAGGAGTATTATGTTGCCGTTGCGACGAAAACCGTTACATAATTCAGGGTTACCTGTTTCACGGAGGAATGGGTCTATGAGGGCGACGACTACGTAAACAAAAGGACGTACGGCGAGCCTTCAAATATAATTGAAGTTACCCCAAAGCTCAACTATTTTGACAGCTATTCTTACGCCGACAGCAAGCAGACGGAGATCAATTGGTCGATTGATAAGGAATACAGGAAATACCTTGACGGATTTGATGTTTTTGCGGCATATAACGGCAAAAGTGAAGCTTTGGTTAAAAACGTTGACGTCGGTAAATATGACAGCAAAAACAGCTATAGTTTTAACTATTCCTGTAAGCTTAAGAACGTTCCCGAATACGCATATATTCTTTCATACATCGTTAAGCCTTACTTCCTTTTAAACGGAAATAAGATATATGTAAATCCGAACGAGGAAAGAAACAAGGCTTCATACATTGATTACGATATAGCAACAATATCAACAAAGCGCAAAAAAGTAACGCTAAAACTTAAGAAGATTGCAAACTCACCGTCATTTATCGTAAGGTACAGAAAGTATAATCTTAAAACCGGCAAAACTTACAAGGCAAAGAAGGTTACGGTTAAAAACCGCAAGCTTGTTTTAAAGACCGATACAAAAAAATACGGCTACTATTTTGAACTGTTCGCAAAATGGGGCAAAGACAGCAGCAACGAAAACTATTACGATTCACACGACAGCTTTGTTCTTATGAACAGCGCCGCTAAATCTAAAAATAAAACGATTAAGGTAATTAACACGCGCGGAAAGAAAAGCTATACAGACTGGACGTATAAGCTTTCGGCAAGCGATAAAAAGACAATTAAAGCCTTCTTCAAAAAGAAGTATAAGGGCAATAATCCGTCAAAGGCACAGATGGCTTACGACGCGCTTGACTGGATTAATATGAAGGTCAAATACGATTATGAATATAAAAACGGCGGACTTTCATACGTTGACGCAATATTCAACAAAAAGAGCGGCCAGTGCCTTCAGTATAACGGAGCTTTCGCGGCGGTTTTAACCTATCTCGGCTACGAAGCAAGGGTAATTGAAGGCTACCGCGCCGACAGCAGCGGAAACCCCGTAATTAACCATTTCTGGTGCGAGGTTAAGCTTAACGGAAGATGGTATCTCTGCGAAGCGGGAAATAACGGAAAAACTCCCGGCTGGCGCTACTTTGTTTCGCTTTACAGATATTCACGCGGCTACACCAAAAACGGAAAGCCTGCGAAGGATTAAAAAACAAACGGCTGTTTCACGGAAATACATCTGTGAAACAGCCGTTTTGTTTAATCAATATTTTTTAATGCAACTAAATTGGAAACACCGAATGCGCTCATATTATAGTTTTCATTTTCACCGTAAAATTCAATAACGATTGTGCTGACCCCTTTTATATTAACTGAGAAATCTTCGGGAAGCACGTTTACGCCGTACTTTTTAGAGGTGAACAGTTCTTTTCCGTCGCCGTATATTTTAAAATATCCGTTATTTTCTACGTCTTGGTAATCATCTAATACAAATCCAACACCTGATAAAACATCGTAATCATAATCTAAATGATATGTTACGGAAAAGACTTTACATGCCGAACCGATATAGTAGTGAGCCAAAATAGAGTTGGGCATTGATTTACCGTTATTTGACTTTTCATTCATACCGAAAGACAGATAAGTATATATACTGTCTACTTCTTCGGTTGTTTTTTGGCTCAAAACATTTTTCTCGTTATAGAACTCGAACGGAAGGTAGCTTTCAAAATAACTAACCTGTTCTTTTACATATTCATCATCCGGAGATATTTTAAGCGCTTCGGTTGCCAAATCATAAGCTGTTTGACGGTTGCCTTCCTTCAAAGCGTTTTCGGCGTCTTTGAGGTATTTCATTGCCTCGCTGTTATGCTCCGAATCATTATTTGTAGCTGTTGCGGAACTAGTAGTTAAGCCGCTGTCGCTTGCTTCAGTAACGCGCTCACCGGAATACAAAACATACGCGTTTTGAAAATACTTTTTAGCTACTTCAAGATTAGCGTTGGCAAGCTGTTCGGAGCTGTATCTTCCGGCAACGACAAGATAACCGTTTGTTCCGAAGTTTTCCCATTTACTTGCAGTGCAGTAAACTGCGTCAGTAAAACCGGCACCGATAAGAGCATTAATATCCTTTTCGGTTTCCTCCTTACTGCTATACCGACCGCAAATAATTCCGTAAAAAGCCGTTTCCGTTCCGTGAACGTCAGATTGAAGGCCGGATGAGTTTTCACCGCTAACTGTCAATCCCCACGAATTGCTTTCGTCTCTACGTGATTGCGACCTTGCAACTACTATCGAAATAATAATTATAACAATCACAAGCACAGTTAAAAGAACGCCCACAATTATAGCAATTTCCGAATTCTTTTTAGGCTGACCCCCTCCTTGCGGAGGATTGTTAGCTTGATGTTGGCTGCCGTTACTTTGACCGGATAAGTCGCTATAATCTATAGCGGCTCCGCAAACCTCGCAAAATCGAGCGTCATCATCATTCATTGCACCGCAGTTTTTACATAACATAATAATTTCTCCTTTCAATTAATGCTTATTTGAAATATCTCTGATAATTGCAATCATTGATTTGGGAAACCAGTAAACCAAAGCAAAAATACATATAATCCAATTGATTAGCCATCTGCCCATTAAAAATCCGATTGCAATAGCGCATCCGTTTCCCTGTGTGCCGTTTCCTAAGAAATAGCCGCCGGCAGCGCCGATTTCGCCTTTGTTTCCGCTTTTTCTTAAAATCCTTAAACGGATTATAGACAAAGGAAGAGTTGAGCAAACATAAGAAATCAGCAGTGTTATCGCAAGATTTCCGCTACCGCCCTGATTAACACCGTACACTATCGGAGCGGCAATTATTAATCCGGCAAAGAAGAAAACGGTTGTAAACAAAACAATTTTTATTGCCGCGCCTACATCCATTCCCGGATCCTTATAATAACGCACTTTTTGTTGGGGCTGCGGCATAGAATAAGCTCTTGCGTAATTATTCGCATTTTTCAGCTGAGCGCCGCAACATTTGCAAAAGCATGCATAATCATTATTACTGCAACCGCAGTATTTACAAAACATATTACCCTCCTTTTCATAACGGAATTAAAATTATTTAATGAAAAAAGCCTTTTTCAACCTTTTGAAATTATATCATATCAAAAATCAAATTACTATTAGCTGACAGCATAAAAAAACTGTAACCGACTTTGGTTACAGTTTAAGTAAGCTGACAGTATTGAAGAATTCTTCTTTTGTCATATTATGATTTATATAGGTTAAAAGCGAATTTGTTGAGAGAAATTCGGGGAGGTCAAGCGCTTTGAGGAGCGCTTTTTTCTTTTGCTTTGAATCGGGTCTGCCCGAAAAACCGAGCTCATACAAATCGTAATTAGTTACGGGATTTTTGTTTTCGCTTGATGAAAAAGCTACGTTTGCCTTTTTAAGGGCGTTAATAATAACCTCCGCGCTCATACCCTCAACGCCGAGCTTTCCCTCCTTCGACGGTTCGGCTTTACGCTTTTCTTTGCCGAAAACATCGGGAATATAGGCGTTTACAATATTTTCTTTAGGAACGCCTGAAGAAATATAGTTTCTTATCATAAAGCCCGCGTGGTCGCTGTCGGTAAGAATAATAATCCCCTGCTCCTTTGCAAGCTTTTTTATAAACGCAAGGCGTTTTTTATCCTTAAAAATCTGAAAGCCGTTAGTTTCAATAATAAAAGCGTCAACAAGCTCTGACACCTTGCTTTTATCGTACCTTCCCTCAACGATAACGGCTTGGGTTAATTTTAGTTTTTCATTCATAGCTTTATTAATATCGCATAGTAAGCAGCTTTGCGACGGTTTCCTCAAGAACAATATTCGGATTAATGGCGGTTGATTTCATTTTTTCGTCCGCTTCTGAAAGCACGTCAAGGCAGGCGCGCAGAGTTTCAAGGCTCATATTTGCACTGTCACGCGCGGCGTTTTTAACGGCAAAATCACGGTTGCCGTAATTGAATTCCTTAACAACGTTACTTAAAGCCACGTCCGCCTGCTTTGCGCATTTTGCGCGGTACATATCAATATAGCAGGAGGAAAGAACGGCGAGAATAGGGATTGGCTCCTCTTTTTGATAAAAAAGCGCATTTAAAACGCTGTATGCGCCGTTACTGTTGCCCTTAAGAGTATTCTTGGATAAATCGTAAACCCTTGCCTGAAGCGATTTTACGGCAAGCTCGTCGATATCCTTTTTCGTTATCTCTGCGCCGTTCACGCAGGAGCAGATTTTTTCAAGCTCGCTGAAAAGGTTTTGAATATCAGCGCCTACCGCGTTTATAAGATAACGCGCGTTAACGCCGTCAATAACGCAATCCCTTTTTTTAGCGCTTTTTATTACGAGCTTTACGAGCTCAGCTTCGCTTCTTTTTTGAAGGTTAACGGCTGAGCCGTATTTTGAAAACAACTTGATAAGCTTGCCCCACTTGCTTTCCTTCGGGTTAACCTCAAGGCTGTCGAACCAGAAAACCAGCACTGAGCCTTCGGGCATATCCTTAAAAAACTCCTCAAGCTTTTCGCTGTCTTTTTTTCCGTCAAAGGGAAAATCGTGAGCAACTGTTAAGGAATGTTCGCTCATCATCGGAAGCATTGAGCAATCCATTAAAATATCGTCAAGGCTTGAATTATTGGTTTCATGGCGGTGCAGATTAAAATCCGCAAAGGCACTGTCAACAAGCTTTTCGGTAAGCTTGTTAACATAGAATTCCTTAAGATAGCCTTCCTCGCCGTAAATCATATAAGCGTTTGAAAAATCGCTGTTTTTAAGCTGGGCCTTTAATTCGGCTTCTCCGATATTCGGCATAAATTACCTCCAAGCGGTAAAACCGCTTTTATTCATACTGTAAATAATATCTCCGTCTGCAAGAACCGCCTTGCCGTTTGAATCGTAAACATATTCCCCGTCAATGTAAAAATCGCAGTTTCCTTTTTTGCTGCCGGTTATTATAGAACGTGAACAAACGGAAATATCAATGTACCCGTTATTTTTATACGTAAGCGAAAAGCCGTCGGAAATTTCTGCCGAATAGCTTTTTGCCCTTACTCTTTTATTGTTAAATGAATATCTGTTATCAAGCGAAACAACACGCTTTGCGCCGAGCTCGTTGAAAAGATTATAGGAATATTCGCTTTCTTTTTCGTCAATTATCAGGGTAACGCCGGCTCCGCGGCTGACGGCAAAGCTTTTAATGCTGTAATAATCGCTTAAGTTATTAATGTTGCAAATCACAATTTTGTCATTATATTCAACAGCAATCGCGCCGCTTTTTGTTACAAGCATTTCAGCATTATTATATTGTGAAACTGAATTAATTGCAAGCGAAATAAACAGAATCAACGCTGTAATACAGGCAGAAGCCTTAACTGATTTATTATTAAATATGATAATACCGAGCGCAAAAATAATCAAAACCGCAGCAATTACAAAAGCAAAGCCGTATGAAAACGGAACGCTCAAAAACTTTAACGAGGCAAAGCGTTTAATAATTTCAATAAGCAGCGATATTATTCCCTTTAAAATATAAGATGAAAGACGAACCGCAAAGCCGAGCTTTGAAAGAATATAACACAAAAACGAGCCTACGGTTGCGGCGCTACCTACTGGAAGAACAAATATATTTGAAAGAATTCCCGCAAAGGAGAGCGAATCAAAGAATACGTACATTGCAGGCAGAGTTGCCGTTATAACCGACGTACTGATTAAAACCGTATTAAGCCCTGCTTTAATAATGTTCTTAAGCGGCACAAGCGTTTTTTTACGCTTGCTGTTTAAAAAGCCGTAAGCCGTTTTGTTCAGCTCTTTAAGATAGGGATAAATAACAAGAATTCCCAAAACGGAAAGCGTGCTTAAAACCGCGCCTGAATCGCTTACTGCAAACGGATTAAGGCAGATAATAAACACGGCTATACCCAGCGAATTAAGAGAATCCGCCTTTTGCGAAAAAAGCCGAGCGCACAGCATAACTATTGCCATAATGCCCGCCCTTACAATTGAGCCCGAAAAGCCGGCTACAGGAATAAACAGCAATACAAAAACAAGAGTAACAGCGTCCGCAAGCCTTTTATTAAACGGCAAGAGCTTAAAAAGCTTATTTAGAGTAACGATTATAACGCCTAAATGCAAACCGCTGACGGCAAGAAGATGCGAAGCCCCCGCAAGCCTGAAAAGCGTTATTATATCGTCCTCAATATAGTATTTATCACCCGTTACAAGCGCGGCTGAAACAGCGCCCTCGTTACCGCCTGCATTCTTTACCAGGGTTTCAATAATATCGTTTCTGAGCGAAAGAAGATATGAAAGCGGACTTCTTATAAATTCATTTGTAACGGTAAAATTTACAGCCCTCGCGTTTATAAATACGCCGTCGCCCCAATAGCCGTAGGAAGAAAAAGCATTACTTCCGAGCGGAGTAAAAAACACCTTTGCTTTAATAACCTGATAACCGTCGGCAATAATCGGTGAAGATGAAGCTAAGCGAAGCTTTATGTTTTGAGGCGCGCCGTCAAGCGGAATACTTTTTGCTTTTACAATATACGAATAGCTTGAGTTTTGATAAGACGGAAGGTCTATCATATAACAGCTAATCTCCGCGCTTTTACCCGAGAGCGCAATCGCAGGCTCGGTAACCGAATAATAAACGCAAGTAAAAAGCAGGCAGGAAAACAGAGCCGCCCCGAAGCATACGGGAAGCGTAAGCGACTGCCTGAAGCTCTTAAGCGCAAGGCTTACCGCAAAAAGCACGGTAAGCCCTACTGTTATTATCGGGATAGATTTAACGCTTATAATATTTAAAACAACAAGCGTAACGGCGCATGAAAAGCCGATATGGGTAAAAACGCGTTTCATTTGAATTAATTAAAGTATTTCAACAAGGAAGGAAAGGGTTTGCTTTACCCCGCCCTTTTGCTTATATTTATCGCGAACATACGCCTGGCCCGGCATATCTCCGCCAACGCCCTGCTGAATACCGTCAACGGTAACGGTAATGTCATTACAGCGTTTGATTTCGTTTATATGCGTAAAGGAATCGAGCATATCCGGCGTATAAGGAAGCGCGCTGAAAAGCACTGGCTTATCATAATAAGCCGTAATTTTTACTCCCTCGCCCTTTTTGTTTTCAAGAGTGAAATATCTTACGTCTGCTCTGGTTGAAGCCTCCTGCGGGCGCATATAGTTATATTCAAACTTTTCAAGAGGCATTGAATATACACCTATCTTACTTCCGCTCTTTCTGTCAGGATAAGAGGGCGCAGGGCCTCTTCCGTACCATTTTACAAGCGAATACTGTTTATCAATGCCGAACATATAGCCAAAGCGAAGAATATCAGCCTTGGGAACTGCGCTGTGATAAACCGAAAGCTTACCGTCAGGATATACGGTGTAGGAAGCATATGCGTCTTTCAAATTCGGGGCGGCAAGGGCTACCT
>ONCR01000100.1 GCA_900316345.1 uncultured Eubacteriales bacterium
GACCGCAACGGTATTACCGGCACAATCGAGACCTCTGCCGCTGTGAGCATTATGGATTGAATAGCCTTTACTGCGTTTAACAAGGCCGAATTTCTGGGCATTATGGTCGCTCGGCGTCCACAACTGCAGCGCATTTTGATTATTCCATCTTGTCTCCGCACTGGTATCCAAATCCATATTATTGCCGCCGTAGAGACTTTCAAAGGTATAAAAGCCGTTAGCGTCTACGCTTGCTACTCTCCAGAGCTGAGCAGTTGATTCCGAATAGTCGCGCAAGGTTATTCTTGCACCGGCTCCGCTTCCGTTCGTTTGAAGATAGCGGGGCGTGTTTTCATCCACGGACTTAACGCTCTTAATTCGGTATATGCTTCCGACCTTAAGCGCCGTGGCGTCGCTTTTTACCCAATGAGCATACAGCGTCTGCGATTTTGTCATTCCGGTTCCGGAGCTGATGAAAGTACCGCCGCTCGCCGCAGTATACCAGCCGTCAAATACATAGCCGTCTCTGACTGCGGTAGGCGTATTGCCTGACATACTGTTTCCGCTCGTAACAGTTACACTGCTAGTTGAAACAGAATCAGCGCCGTTACCGTTAAAGGTTATTGTTACATTTGTCGTAATTGGACTGTAATCATAATTAAAAATACAAGCATCATGACTTGGATCATTATCACAATAATTGCTCCAAAGCTTTTCTTTATCAACTTCAAAGTGAGCATGCGCGCCAAAAGAGCATCCTCTATCTCCAACAGTTCCTAAATATGTTCCTTTTTTTACAGACTGGCCCTTTTTCAATCCGCTTGCAACTGCATCCATATGCGCATAATGCATATAGTACGCAGTTCCGCTTATAGTAGACTTTATAATGATTCCGTTACCAAAGCCATTATTACAAAACTCCTTACCATAATCTGAGCTATACCAATAATTGACATTCGGGCTACAGCTGGTTCTATGATTACCATTGCCGTTAGTTTTACAACCTGTGTACACAGCCTCGATAGTTCCATCATATGCCGCATACCACTTCTGTCCTTTTGCAGCATTAATATCTATACCGTGATGTGTTCCATGATGCGTATTAATTCCTTTCAATGCAGCTCCGCTGTCCTTGTCGTGAACAGGCCATAACAGCGTAGCAATTTTCGTTGCTGCCTGTGCCTCAATAATACCGCTAAAGGGCATTACTGATACTATCATTAATACCGAAAGGATTAATGACAGACATCGGGTGGATAGGTTTTTTGATTTTTGTTTCATAAAATACTCCCTTTCTGTAAATAAGTATACAAAAGTATTATAATAAATATTTTTTCTCGTTCCTATCCTCTGTTATAGTACAGTTGAAAAAATATTTTTTTCGCGAAATTTGGCTTTACAAAAGGCTTTTTGTCACATATAATTGTTAATGTATCAACTGATTAAGGGGGGTGTTGGTTTGGAAAATAAATGTCCGAATTGCGGAGCTGAGCTTCCGGAGGAAGCCTCCTTTTGTCTTAACTGTATGAAGCCGCGCAGCATAACGCCGCCGGCGCAACAGCCTGCACCGAAAAAGCGCGGCAGGCTTCTACCGCCCCTTTTAATTGCGGTGATTGTTATTGCGCTTTCGGCGACGGTATTACGCGCCATCGCGTTACGTAATGAGCCTGAAACCACTGTATCTGCGCCGCCGTCAGTCAGTCAGGCGCAGGCGGAGCGCACCACCGAAATAACGACGGCAAAGGACGTTACAACCGCACCCGAAGCCACACAGAAAGCGACTACTACAGCGCCGACTACAACAGAGGCGACTGCTTCGGAAAGCACGACGGCGGAAACGACAACTGCCGCAACTACCGCGCTTACTACGACAGAAACTACGACCGTTACCACCACTAAAAAGGAAACGACAACAGCTTCTGCCGAAATTGTTTACGAAGGCAGTACGCTGATACAATACCCCGTTGCGCGTACCGAATCGTCGTACACCGTTCCGTATTCCGTTAAAACGATAGCGGACGGCGCCTTCGGCAAAAACAAGCATTTAAAAACCGTTAAATTCAGCAAACGCGAAAAGGTAAACTGCGACTGGGAACAGCTATTTTCAAGCCTGCCGAATTTAAAAACGGTTTACGTTTATCCCGGCACTGACGCCGATTTAAAAGGGTTACAATACTTTGACGGGGAGATAGTATATTATGACTGAAGACGTAATAAAAAGAACCGATGAGCTGATGGAGGAACTGAAATTCCAGGGAACCGATATTAATGATTATCTTAAAAGCAACCCGAATTCTTTTATAGAGATTAATCTTAAAGAGTTTTGGAGCAGGATGATTGAAAACTCGGGGCTCAGCAAATACGACATTATTAATAAATCCGATTTTTCATACAACTATTTTTACGAAGTTATCGGCGGTAAGCGTATACCGAGCAAGGACAAGATTATACGCCTTGTTCTTGCAATGCACTTGGAGCTGGAAGACTGCCAAACCGCTTTGAAATACTGCGGCTATGCACCGCTTTATCCGAGAATTAAGCGCGACAGCCTTATAATTTACGCTGTCACGCACAAATATTCAGTATTTCAGGCGATAGAGCTTCTTAATAATTCGGGAGAAGATAGCCTTAAATGAGTATTTTAAAAGATTATATTGACCGCTCTTTGAAAGAAAGCTTTATTGAAACAGGTGTTTTAGCGGATACCGCAGTAAATAAGCTTACGGTATTTGAACATAAAGACAGCAAAAAAAGGCTTGTTCTTATAAAATCAGTTAACAGAAACGACGGAGTTTTCAGAGCGTTAAAAAACAAGGACACGAACGGCTTGCTTCCGATGATTTATGAAGTCGCCTCAGAAGAGGACGCGCTATACGTTCTTGAGGAATATATTGAAGGCGAAACGCTGTTTGAAAAATATAAAAACACGTCGCCCCCAGATGAAGATTTAAAACAGATTTTATTATCTGTTTGCGACGCTTTGGGCATTCTTCATAATATGAAAATTGTTCACCGCGACGTTAAGCCGAACAACATAATTATTCGTAACGATAAAACGGTTTGCCTTGTGGATTTCAGCATTGCAAAAATGATGAATGACAGCGCAAAGGATACCGTCAATCTCGGCACAATCGGCTATGCCGCGCCCGAGCAGTTCGGATTAGCTCAAAGCAATCCTACAACGGATATTTATGCCTTCGGCGTTTTGGCAAATCAGCTTGTTCTCGGCGTATATCCGACGGTTCAAATTCCGAAAGGACGGCTCGGAAAAATCATTGAAAAATGCACCGCTACCCAAATTTCAAAACGCTTTCAGAGCGCTGAAGAGCTAAAAAAAGCCCTACAGCATATATAAACGGAGCGCACCTTTAGGCGAGGTGCGCTCCGTTATTTATTTGCATTTTATTAACTTTAATTTACTGAACGGCGAATACATCTTAGCGCTTCTGCCGTCAACCTTCGTACTTTTATAGCTGCGTATTCTTACATAATATTTTTTACCGGACTTCAGCTTTTTAAATTTATACGCTGATTTACCTGCTTTAACGGTTACGGTTTTTACGCCCTTGGCAAAGCGCTTATTTGTTGCAAGCGTTATCTGATAACCGCTGATTCCCCTGCTCTTCTTCCATTTTACCGTAATTGCTTTTTCGGATAGCTTTGGCTTTTTAAGCTTTACCTTTTTCGGCATTACCGAAAAGTAAAAGGTTCTTTCACCGCTGTAATTTTCTTTAAAAACTACACTTGCCTTATACTGGCCTACGGCTTTCGGGAATGAAACCGCCTTACCGTTTGCTCTTGAAAAATAAGTCAGCGTATAATTATCATTTGCTACGGTATTTCCTTTAACGTCTTTTACCGTAACGCCCTGCGAAGTCAGTGCTTTTCCCGTATAAGTCAGTGACGCTTTTGCAAGCTTAACGCTGTCAAGCGCAGGGATAATTCTGCCCTCGGCAATATCGCCGCATACCGTACAAATTTTGGATTCATATCCGTTTTTGTTAAAGGTTGCCTGTTTTTCTGCGCTGAACTTATACTTATGGCCTAATGCGTCAAGCTGTTTTTCATAAGTATCGCCGCATACCGTGCAGGTGTAAACGGCGCTTCCTTTTTCGGTACAGGTCGGCTTTACGGTAACGCTTTCATTATAGCTATGGCCTGTTGCGGGAATACGGGAATCGGTATAGCTGTCGCCGCAACGGCAGGTATAAAGCGTGTAGCCGTCCTCCGTGCAGCTTACGTTAAAGACCTGCGCTGAATAGTTATGCTTATGATTGCCGGGCTCTTCAAGAAGCTTAACGGTGGCGCCTGCCTCCTTTGCTGCCTGCTCAACAGTAGAGCCGGGATAGCAGTTTATGATAATGTTTTCTAAATTGGGCGTTCCGATTTCACAATCCATAGAAAGAACGGTGATTTCTTTAGTTTTCGTATTAAAATTCATCATTCCGATTTTCTTTACGGTAGACGGAATTACAAGCCCGTTATTGGTATTATATATTCCCCAATCCTCAATAACTTCAAGCCCCTCGTTAAGCACCGGAACAACTATGCAATCTTCTAAAGCATGGGAGGCAATAGTCTTAACCGTATCGGGAAGTATAAGCTTATTTTCAGGCGTTTTAACAAGCCAGTAGGGCACCTGAAGAAGGGTTGTAAAATCCTTGTTATACAATGCCCCGTCTTTTGAAGAAAAGTATGGGTTATCCTCATCAACATCTATTGACTGCGACCATGTTTTAAAAGCGTATTCTCCAATGGATTTTACATTTTTGGGGATTGTTGTTACAACATAGCTTTGGCAAAATGCATTTTTACCGATTATTTCAAGCGAGTCGGGAAGGCTGATTTCCTTTAAAGCCGACAGTTGAAAAGCTCGCTCTTTTATTTCTTTCACTCCTTCGGGAAGAATTACCTCCTTCAGCTGTCGGCAACAATCAAATGCTTTAGCGCCTATTACGGTAACCCCTTTTTCAATTACAGCCTTTGTTATAGATGACTCTTCGAACAGACTATTGCCTATTTCAACGGGATAGCCGTCAATATAACCCGGAATCACTACCTCGGTATCGCTTCCGTTGTATTTAAACAATACTGCGTTACCGTTAATCAGGTTATATGAATAATCGCCGTAATTGTAGGTTTCAGTTGCATAAACGTTTAATGAAGATACGTTTAAAAGCATTAAAACGGCAAGAAGCATAGCTTTAATTTTTTTCATACTGCGGTTTTTCCTCCGATTGAAATTACTGTTTATATTTTAACACAATAATTTTTTCTGTCAACTTTCCGAATACTGATGAACTTAACAGGAATAAAACAATACTCGCTTTAAAAGTACAGTTAATCTTCCATCCGATTATAAAAATGAGCCGCTGAAACATGAAGTTGTCAAGTAAAAGTGGACAATAAAAAAAGTATAAATGAATTAATCAGGAAAGCCCTGTTCAGTTCTGAACTGAACAGGGCTTTTTCTGCCGCATTTGGCAGAAAGACGTTCAGTGTTGTAGTAGGTTATGTAATTTTTGATAAGGTTCGGAACATTTTTGCAGTGGTAAATATCGAAGTCAATTCGCAGTTCTTCCTTAATCCAACCGTTAAGAGCCTCAATAATCGGGTTGTCGGTTGGCGTTCCCACTCTTGACATTGAGCGTATAATATTGGTACAATGTGAATGAGCGTTAAGGAACGCTTGTGAGGAGTAAACGGCGCCTTGGTCTGTGTGGAAAACGGTTGGGCGTGTTTGCTCTTTTGCTTTATCTGCAACCTGTTTTGCAACTTCAATATATGTTCTTGTGTCTCCGATTTTTCTTGATACTGAAGATGCAATAA
>ONCR01000027.1 GCA_900316345.1 uncultured Eubacteriales bacterium
GGCGTCCGTCATAAAGAAGGTTAGGTTTTGGCTTTATCCTTTTGCCCCTAACAACATAAAAAACCGTCTGAATACGCAAGTATGCAGACGGTTTTATTACGCCGTTATGACCTAAAAGTATTTTGCCAAAACTGCTTCGCACCCAAAAATGAGCATATTTTTTGTCAGAACAAAGCATAAAATCACTATAAGGCTTGCCGCCTTATGGTGATTTTTAATGAAGTTATGGCGTAAAAGATGCCATTTTTGGGCTGACATTCTTTATGACGGACGCCCCTTAGGCGAGGTTTTTATATTTACTGTATATTGACTGAGGGTTTATTTATTTGATATAATTTACTTTAAAGTTAATACTAATTATACAAACAGCTATGATTTTACGGGAGGTGACAGCCTGATGATTTATACGGTAACCTTAAATCCTGCGCTTGACTACGTTTTGAAGGTTGGCTTATTGAGCAGCGACGATATAAACCGCGCTGAAAGTGAAGCGATTTATTACGGCGGCAAGGGTATTAACGTTTCGGTTATACTCACGCGCCTCGGAATTGAAAACAAAGCCCTCGGCTTTATCGGCGGCTTTACCGGAAGGGAGCTTGAAAGAAGACTTAAGGCCGACGGAATAAGCTGTGATTTCAACTTCCTTGAAAACGGAACAACAAGAATCAACGTAAAAATCAAGGCACGGGAAGAAATTGACATCAACGCCGAAGGCCCTTTAATTACCGAAGCCGACTTTTCTAAGCTTCTCAATAAGCTTGACGCTGTAAAGAAGGGCGATTATTTAATACTTGCAGGCTCCGCGGGCAACGGCCTTTCGGAGGATATTTACGAGCGTATAATGAAAAGAACGTCGGATAAGGGCGTTAACTTTGTTGTTGACGCGTCAGGAAACCTTCTTATAAACGCCCTTAAATACAAGCCGTTTTTGATTAAGCCTAATCATCACGAGCTCGGAGCGTTGTTCGGCGCTGAAGCTAATACAGACGCGAAAGTTGAAGAATATGCAAAAAGGCTTCAAAAAGCAGGCGCAAAAAACGTTCTTGTTTCGCGCTCGGAAAAGGGCGCAATGCTGATAGATGAAAACGGCGAGGTATTAAAAATAGGAACGGTAAACGGCAAGCTTTTAAATTCTGTTGGTTGCGGCGACAGTATGGTAGGCGGCTTTGTTGCCGGCTATCTTAAAAGCGGCGATTATTCATATTCGCTCAGGCTCGGCGCTGCGTGCGGAAACGCAACCGCTTATTCCGAAGGGCTTGCCGAAAAAGCGGAAATTGAGCGAATTTTTAATATGCTGAAAACAGATTAGCAAGCATTATTTATAAAAATGAAAGAGGTAATATTTATCATCTCAAAAGCCTTTACCCTGACCAATAAATCGGGCTTTCATATGCGCCCTGCGCAGGCATTTGTAAAAGCTATGGCAAGGTATTCCTCGGATATTAAAATCAGCTTTGACGGCAGGGAAATAAACGGAAAAAGCATAATAAGCATTATGGCCGCAGGCATTAAAAGCGAAAGCAAAATAACGGTTTACTGTAACGGTAAGGACGAAGAAACTATGCTTTGCGAGGCGGCGGCGCTGATTGAAAGCGGGTTCGGCGAGGGATGATACTTTGTTAAACGGTATAGGTGTATCCGAAGGCTACGGCGTCGGAAGGGCGGTTTTGTTAGAAGATATATGCCTTGATTATTCAGGGGTAAAATATATTTCCGCCGAAAAAGAAAAGGCCCGTCTTGAAAAAGCGATTGAAGCCTTTGCCGCCAAAGCTGAAAAAGAGGCAAAAGAGCTTCGCAAAAGTGCAGGCGAAAAGGCGGCTGAAATCCCTGAGGGGCATCTTACAATTCTTAACGACCCGCTTGTCCGCTTACAGCTTGAAGCGGCGATTGACGGCAAAGCCGTTGCCGAAGCTGCCGTTGATTATGTTTGCTCGGAACTTTACAATAGACTTGCGAAAGTTGACGACGAAATAATCAGTCAGCGCGCTGACGATATAAAGGATATTAAAGAGAGCCTTATCGGAATTCTGCTCGGTGTAAAGGGCGCCGATATTGCTTCTGCTCCAAAGGGCTCAATTCTTATAGCAAGGGAATTTACCCCCTCCGTAATATGCAGAATAAACAGTAAAAATGTCAGAGCTATAATAGCCGAAACGGGCGCTGATACAAGCCACGCCGCAATCCTTGCACGGACGATGGGAATTCCTGCGGCGTTTTCCGTTTTAAACGCAAGGCAAATTATTAATAACGGCGATAAGCTGATTGTTGACGGATTTACGGGAAAGGTGATTACTGAGCCGGGTGAAGCTGAAATAATTGAATACGAAAAAAAGCAAAATGCATTTCTTAAGGAACAGCAGGGGATGAAAGCGTTTTTTAATATGCCGGCGGCTAACGAAAGCGGCGCTGACATAAGGGTTTGCGGCAATATCGGAAATGCTGCACAGGCCCAAAGCGTGATTCAAAACGGCGGAGAGGGTGTAGGGCTTTTCAGAACGGAATTCCTTTTTATGAACAAAAAGCGCGAGCCTTCCGAGGAGGAACAGCTTGAAGCTTATTCATCCGTCGCAAAGGCGATGAACGGCAGGGAGGTTATTATAAGAACCCTTGATATAGGCGGCGATAAAACGGTTGATTATCTTAAAACCGAAAAAGAAAATAATCCCTTGCTCGGTCTGCGGGCAATACGCTATTGTTTAAAGAATTCCCCGATTTACAAAAAACAGCTTCGCGCAATTCTCCGCGCGGCTTACTTCGGCAACGTAAAGCTTTTGCTTCCGCTTATTACCACGCCTGAAGAGGTGCGCTTTTCGAAGCGATTAATTAATGAATGCGCCGCGGAGCTTGACGGCAAGGGCATTGCATACCGGATACCGCCGCTCGGAATTATGATTGAAACACCTTCAGCGGCTCTGATTTCGGATTTACTTGCAACGGAAGCTGATTTCTTTTCAATAGGCACAAACGACCTTACAGGCTATATTATGGCGGCCGACAGAGGTAATTCGGCCGTATGCCCCTTGTCAGATGTGTTTCAGCCCGCTGTTCTTCGTGCGATTGAAACGACGGTTAAAAATGCAAAGCGCGCAAAAATTCCGGTTGCCGTTTGCGGCGAGGCCGCCGCTGACGAGCGATTGATACCGAAGCTTGTTGAATGGGGCGTTGATTCACTTTCGGTTTCGCCCTCATTAATTTTAAGAACAAAGCAAGCGGTTTTCGGTTGCAAATAAAGGTATAAGCTCCGCTTTTAAGCAGCTTTTTGAATCAGCGTTGCGCTTGTGTTTGACGGAATTTCAAAGCTGAAAACGGTTTTCGCCGCTTATATTAATTCCGCATACTGTGTCGTACAGAAAGGCGCATACCGCGCCGGGGGAATAGTGGTTCATCGAATGAACAAGCGTATTGTTTCTGTGATTAAGCTGTAATCTTATAGGCTTCATATGTTCAACTCCTGCTTATTATCATTTTTATATTAACATATACAGGGGCGAAGTTCAATGTTTCAAACAGGGCGTAATACGGCTATACCCGAAAATATCGTATCTGTACATTTTTCAAAGGACGTGATATAATAAGCCGAAATGAAATTTTTTGTTACGTAAGCTTTAATTGCGGGAGGCTTAAATATGAAAATCGGCTGTGTTGACGTTGGCGGCGGCGTAAGAGATATTTACGGCGCCGGCGTATTGGATTATTTTCTGGATGAGGGAATAATGTTTGATTACTGTATCGGCGTATCGGCAGGAAGCGGCAACTGCGCAAGCTTTGTTGCGCTTCAGCGCGGCAGAAACAAACAGTTTTACCTTGATTATATTTTAAGAAAAGAGGCTATCGGAGCGGGCAGGCTTTTGCGCACCGGTTCGTTTTTGGATTTAAATTACGTTTACGGAACGCTTTGCGCAAAGGACGGCGAAAATCCGCTTGACTATTCATCTCTTATTAAAAGCAAAACCGATTTTACCGTTGTAGCTACCGACGCCGAAACCGGTAAAGCCGCCTATTTTGATAAGAATAACGATATGGCTGAAGACGATTATAAAATTCTTATGGCTTCAAGCTGCCTTCCCGTTTTCTGCAAGCCCGTGGATATAAAAGGAAGGAAGTATTACGACGGCGGACTTTCAGACCCGATTCCCTTTGAAAAGGCCGTTGAAAGCGGCTGCGATAAAATTATTGTTATTCTTACAAAGCCGGTTAACGCTCATATTAATCAGAACCGAAATTCTCTCGGCGCGTCAATTCTGAAAAGAAAATACCCTAATTTTTCAGAGGCAATGAGCTCCGCGGCTTATACCTATTCAAAGCAGCTTGAAAATGCGCTTAAGCTTCAGGAGGAGGGAAGGGTTTTAATACTGGCTCCCGACGATATTATGGGGCTTGGAACGCTGACCCGCGATAAGGAAAAGCTTGTGAAGCTGTATGAAAAGGGCTATAGCGACGCACAAAAGATAAAAGCATTTATATAATTAAGCGAATATATTGAAATCCCCGGCCTGCCCGAAGGTAATTTTGATAAAGACAGGGTTTTCAGAGAACTTGTAAAAGAATAACGAGGAGCAGATATGAACAATAATACGATTTGCGGCGCAGACTGTTCAAAGTGCGCTATGAAGGAAGACTGCAGCGGCTGCAACGCAACAAACGGCTGTCCGTTCGGTGAAAAATGCTTTGTTGCCGAATATATTAAGCTCGGCTGTCAGATTGAATTTGCCGATATGGGTATCTGCTACGGCGTCGTTGCGGATGCAACGTTTGTTATTGTTTGCAGTTATAGCCATAATGGCAGCGAGCCTGAATTGTTACTTTATAAAAAGAGGTAAAGATGAACAAATCGGTGTATAGTGAGGAAATGAAATGGAATACATAAGAGTAACAAAAGAGAATATTGAAAAAGAGCATATCTGTTGTGCGATTTCAAACAACAACGACGTTCAGGTTGCGTCAAAAAAAGCGTGGCTTTCGGATAGGTTTGATGAAGGACTTGTTTTTCTTAAAAGCGTTGAAAGAGGAAAATGCTTTATTGAGTATATCCCTGCCGAAAATGCGTGGAATCCGATTGAGGCGGACGGCTATATGTTTATTAACTGCCTTTGGGTTTCGGGCTCATTTAAGGGACACGGCTATTCAAACGATTTACTCGTTGAATGTATTGCAGACAGCAAAAGCAAGGGAAAGAAAGGCTTGTGCATTCTTTCTTCTGCTAAGAAAAAGCCGTTCCTTGCCGATCCGAAATACTTAAAATACAAAGGCTTTGAGGTTTGCGACGAAGCGGATAACGGTATACAGCTTTGGCATTTACCGTTTGAAAAGGAAACTGAAAAACCGTCCTTCAAGGAATGTGCAAAGCATCCGCATATTGACGATGGCGGTTATGTGCTTTACTACACAAGTCAATGTCCGTTTAACGCAAAGTACGTTCCGATAGTTGAAAAGACGGCTGAAGAGCAAGGCGTTCCCTTCAAAGCAATTCATTTAACCGACAAAAAGGACGCACAAAATGCACCGACACCGATTACAAATTATGCTCTTTTCTTCGACGGCGAATACCTTACCAACGAGCAAATGAACGACAAAAGATTTTTAAAGCTGTTAGCCAGATAAATTATGATTTGCGGAGGAAATTTAATGCAGAAAAGAATCATAGATGAGGATATCACACTTGTGCCGTACTATCCTAATGCTGAAGTTTCCCTTGCTTGGTACCAAGATCCTAATGTGTGCAAGCAGGTGGATAATATTGACCGTGTGTATGATTTGGATATGTTAAACCACATGTATGATTATTTGAGTTCTCATGGTGATTGCTATTATATTGAGTACCGGGGCAAATTAGTTGGGGACATCACTCTGAGGGATAACTCGGAAGTGGCTATAGTAATTTGTAAGGAGTATCAAAACCAACACATTGGACGCAGGTGCATAAAGGATATGCTTACTCTTGCAAAAGAAAAAGGATTAAAGGAAGTTAAAGCAAATATATATTCATTTAATACACAAAGCATAAAAGCATTTGAGTCTCTTGGATTCCATAGAATAGCAGAAGAATGGTATAGTTGCAATATAGATTAGCTTCAAAACAAAGCGAGTAAAATCAGCGTCAGACAAATTCTGATTTACAGAGGTGGAATATGAACTACAAAGTAATTGACAAAGAAACGTATTACAGAAAAGGCGTTTACCGCCATTTCACAGAGGACTGCAAGTGTTCAACCTCAATGACGGCGCGCATTGACGTAACCGGGCTTGTTGAATTTTCAAAAAAGACGGATACAAAATTCTATCTGAATTTTCTTTATCTTCTGTCGAATGTGCTCAACTCGCGCGACGATTATAAAATGGATTATCTGTATAATACGGATGAACTGATTTGTTATGACGTTATCAATCCGTGTCATTATGTATTCCACGAGGATACGGAGACCTGCACGACGGTTCACTCCGAATACTGCGAGGATTATAAAACCTTTTATGAAAACGCTCTGCGGGATTTGGAAAATGCAAAGAACGCCCGCAATTATGTTTTTGACGGCGATAAATATCCCAACTGGTTTGACGCGTCTTACATTCCGTGGGTGTCGTACGATTCGCTGAACGTTGAGCTGCCGGACGGCTATCTCTATTTTCCGCCCATTATCAACTGGGGAAAATACCGAGAAGAAAACGGCAGACTGATGATGCCCGTAACCGTCAGAATGAATCACGCAATTGCGGACGGATACCTTATTGCTAAGGTGTTTGACCTGCTTGAAAAAGAGATGAAACAGTTTATATTTAATAATTAAAGGATGTGAGAATATGAGCAATAACGCAATGCTTGAAATAAAGCACTATTCAAAGGCTTACGGCAAGGGAAAGAAAGCCGCGGAGGATGTTTGCCTTACGGTTGAAAGCGGCGATATTTACGGCTTTATCGGCCATAACGGCGCGGGTAAATCAACAACTATCCGCGCTGTGGTCGGCGTGCTGGATTTTACCGAGGGCGAAATCTTTATTGACGGCCATTCCGTTAAAGACGAGCCGACGGCGTGTAAAAGAATTACCGCGTACATACCCGATAATCCCGATTTATATGAAAACCTTACGGGTATTCAGTATCTTAACTTCGTTGCGGACGTGTTCAAAATAAGCGCCGCCGAGCGAAAGGAGAGCATTAAAAAATACGGCGATATATTTGAAATAACCGATTCCCTCGGCGACCTTATCAGCTCGTATTCCCACGGTATGAAGCAGAAGGTTGCAATTATCTCGGCGCTTATCCATAAACCGAAGCTCCTTGTGCTTGACGAGCCTTTCGTCGGCCTTGACCCTAAGGCAACCTTTACGCTTAAAGAAATTATGCGCGAAATGTGCGAAAACGGAACGGCGGTTTTCTTTTCAACCCACGTTCTTGACGTTGCCGAAAAGCTCTGCAATAAAATTGCCATAATTAAGCAGGGAAGGATTATTGCAAGCGGCAATATGGAGGAGCTTACGAAAGGACATTCGCTTGAGGAAACCTTCCTGGAGGCTGACGATGAAAAATAGTATTCTGCTTTTAAAAACGCTGCTTCTATCAACAAGTCAGCTCAATATCTATAAGCATACTAACGACGCAAAAAAGCGTAAAAGAATAGTTTCGGGCTTTATCGGCGCGGCAATTATTTACGCTATGATAATGTCTTACAGCGTATCAATGTGTATCGGCTACGGCAAATACGGTATGATTGGCTCCGTGCCCGTGCTGTGCGCCCTTACTGTAAGCGTTCTCAGCTTCGTTTTTACGCTTTTAAGAACAAACGGTTACCTGTTTAACTTTAAGGAATACGATATGCTGATGTCGCTTCCGTTTGAAGCAAAAACGGTTGCCGGCTGTAAGTTTCTTTATATGTATATCAAAAGCCTGCCGTGGTATATAAGCATTTCGCTTGCTATGCTTATAGGCTACGCAAGCTTTGCGCGCCCGAGCGTGCTTGTTTATCCGATTTGGATTGTTTTATCCCTTATTCTTCCGATTATACCAATGCTCGCTTCGGCTTTAATCGGCTTTTTGATTGCAAGAATAAGCGCAGGCTTCAGAAAAATGAATATTGTTCAGACAGTGCTAACCGTTGCCTTTGTAATCTTTTGCTTTTCGCTTCGGTATATTATCGAGGGAATGTTCAAAAACGACAAGGTTGAAGAAACGCTTCAATCCGCCGCAAAAATAACGGGCAGCGCCGCAAGGTATTATCCTCCCGCCCTTTGGTTTTCAAACGCGATAACAAAGCTTTCCGCAATAGAAATACTGCTTTTACTCTGCGTAAGCATTGCTCTTTTTTGCTTAGTGTTTTTGATTGTCGGCAGGTCATACCGTAATATTAACTCCGCTTTAAAATCCCACGCTGCCGCAAAGCGTTACCGTATGGAAGGCCAAAAGGAAAGAAGCGTTGTAAACGCTATTGCCTTTAAGGAATTTAAACGAATGACAGGCTCGACTACTTATACGGTCAACGGCGCGATGGGCGAAATTCTTGCCTTCCTTCTCGGCGTTGTAACTCTGATTTTCGGCTTTGATAAAATCGTTGCAACCGTTACGAATAACGCCCCGTTTGACCCTGCAATCCTTCAGCCGGCTATCCCGTTTATCGTTTACTTTTTTGTCGGGATGGTATCAACAACGGTAATGTCGCCGTCGCTTGAGGGCAAAAACTACTGGATTATGCAAAGCCTGCCTATTGAAAAGAAAACGGTATATCAGGGCAAAATGCTGTTTAATATGTATCTTACCGTTCCGTTTATGCTCTTTGCAACCGTTTGCATTTGCATCTCGGCAAAGGTACCTATAGTAAACACGGCGTTGAACTGTGTTCTCGGCGTTGTGCTTTGCGCGTTTTCAACGGCGTGGGGCTGCGTGTGCGGCGTTCGTCATATCCGCCTTGATTGGGAAAACGAGGTTGAGGTCATCAAACAGGGCTCGGCGGTAACCGTTTATATGTTCCCGAATTTGTTTGCGGTAATGGGGCTTTGCGTGCTCACGGTATTCCTCGGAACAAAAATTGACCATATAATAATAACGCTCCTGTTTATTCTGATAGCCAGCGTTCTCGCCGCTCTAAGCTACAAACGGGTTATGAAGCTTTCAAAATAAGGTGATTTTATGAAAATATTAGCGCTGAACGGCTTTCCCGAGCGGAATAAAAGCTCATACGTTTCTGCTTTTGTTACATTTTTGTTATCCATTTGCCGTTCGTTATGTTGTATAATAATTATGTAAATGTGTTTAATTTACTTAAAGCTTTACACGCGCGGACGGTAAAAAATCAACCCTGAAATGATTAGATATTATTACGGTTTTTGAAACGATTTACCCGACGCTTCGACGTAAAGAACTAATTGGCGGCAAAACGGCGTTTATAATTATTTATAGGATGGGAAATATGAAAAACACTAACGCAAGACGTTACAAACACGTAATTATCGTAGGGCTTGACGGAATGGGAATCTTCTGTAAGGATACCCCCACGCCTTGTATGGACGAGATTTTTAAGGACGGCGCTTCAACCACGAATGCGATTAGTCTTTTCCCTACAATCAGCGCGCAGAACTGGGGCGCTATGCTTTTGGGAACGGAGCCCGAGGTTCACGGCCTTACCAACGGAAAGGTAAGCCAGTATGAATATAAAAACAAGGAATTACCGTCGATTTTCACCAACGTTCGCAAGGCTTATCCCGATAGCGTGCTATGCAGTATAAGCAACTGGGAGCCTATAAATAAGGGTATAATTGAACACGATATAAACGTTGAATTTCAAACTGCCGAAAACGGCGCCTTAACTACCGATAAGGTTGTTGATTGTATCCTTACAAAAAAGCCCGATTTGCTGTTTATACATATTGATGACCCCGACGAGGGCGGCCATCATTTCGGCTACGGCACGAAGGGTCATCTTGAAACCATAACTAACGTTGATTCAATGGTCGGCAGGATATATAACGCCTGCGTTGATTCGGGAATTATTGAGGAAACGCTTTTCCTTGTTATTACTGACCACGGCGGCTTTAATCACGGCCACGGCGGATATACCGATACCGAAAAATACATTTTCTTTGCGCTTAAGGGTAAAACAGTTGCGAAAAACGACGGCTTTTTTGCAACCACTAAGGACCTTAACGCAATTATCCGCTATGCCTTTAACCTTGAAATACCGAGCCCCGATATTAACGGCTATTCCTCCCAGGTTCCGAGCGGACTGTTCAAGGATTACAGCGTTCCCTATATTCTTCCCGAAAAGGGCGAGCGAAACGATGTAGCCTCAAAGCCCCAGCCTGACTATCACGGCGAAAACGGGCTTCTCAGCTTCTTTGATGAGAAGGATATTAAGCTTGCAATGTTCTTTGAATACAATTCGGATGACGCAACGGGCAAGGCTAAATTCACCGAATGCGGACATGTAAAGTATTATTCAAGCGGCGTTCGCGGCGCAAATGCGGAGCTCGGCGCAACGGGCTGCCTCGTTTCCGAGGACGTTAAGTTCGGCACGGACGATTTTACCGTTTGCGCTTGGCTTAATATTGATAACGCCCCTGCTTCGGAATCGTATTACTGCGCAACAAAAACGATGACCGATTCGGGCGCAGGCTTTTCGCTTGGCTTCACCAATTGTGCGGTGTGGCTCGGCGTTGAAACCCCCGACCCCAATTCATATGAGGAATTTCAGCTTCCCTATATCCGTGAGGTTTCAGGCGGATGGCTTCACTGCGCCGTTGTTTTCAGAAGAAAGGATTGCGCTATTGACCTTTACTGGAATTTTAAACTTAAAAAAACCTTCTCCCTTCCAAAAACGTTTGAAGACGTTTCAATGGACGCGCTCCCGTTTACTGTCGGCGACGACGCCTCTCATAAAATTAACAGCGGTAACGACGCGCTGATTCATATGGACGACCTTCTGATATTCAATAAAGCGTTTAACGCCCCGGATATAAAAAGACTTGAGGACTATTATAAACAGCCGGAATAACCCTGCGTTGTATAAGAAGTGAAATTAACCAGCTTTTAGCTGATTGATATAAAAAGTATGCTTTTGATTTTTATTAATTTAGGTATAGGAGGTAAAAAAATGAAAAAAGCAGTAAGTTTATTATTATCATTTGTAATGGTTATGAGCGTATTTGCGTCAGCGTTCCAAAGCTATGCGGCTGAGCTTGTTCCCGACAGCGATGCGCGTTCAATGCTTACATTGGTAAACAGCTTCAGAACCGGCAGCGATGCCTGGTATTGGAATGAGGACAATAAAACAAAAACTACGCATAATGACCTTGCCGGCTACAAGTATGACGTCAATCTTGAAGCAATCGCAAAAATCAGGGCAAAGGAATTAGAACAGTCTTTTTCTCACGTAAGACCGGACGGCACACCTTGCTTTACTTGTACGGTTAAGGATGCAGACGGTAATGAAGTAAAAACCTATAGTGAAAATATTGCCGCCGGCAATAATATGACAGCTGACGCAGCATTTGAACTCTGGTGCGAAACTAACAATAAATACGAAGGCCAGGGCCACAGAAGAAGTATGCTTTCACCGGATTATACCTGCATTGGTATAGCCGGCTTCAAGGCTGATGACGGTAACATTTATTGGGTACAGGAATTCGGATTAAAGCTTTCAGCCCAGAAAAAAACCGTTAAAAAGCCGAATACACTTACCGTAAAGGAAAAGACGGCAACCGTTAAATATTCCAAGCTTAAGAAAAAGAATCAGACGCTTAAAATTGAAAAGGTAATGACTGTCAGCAATGCAAAGGGCACGGTAAGCTATAAAAAATCAAGCGGTAACGGCAAAATTACAATCAACAAAAAAACCGGCAAAATCACTGTTAAAAAGGGTCTTAAAAAAGGCACTTACAAAGTAAAGATTAAGGTTAAAGCTGCAGGTAACAGCAATTATAATGCAGCAACAAAAACCGTAACCGTTAAAATTAAGGTTAAATAAAAGACGAAATAAAAAGTACACCGTTGGGGCGTCCCAACGGTGTACTTTTTTTCTGTAATGTGATATAATAAGCTTGAAAAACACACTTTGACGGGGTGAAATAGTTGAGCAGAATTCTTTCACTTTTTTTAGCGCTTGTTTGCCTGTTTTCTTCGGTGCTCGGCGGTTCGGCAGGCAAGCCGTTTAAAAATGATTATTCAATTCCCGAAAGTCTTGCGCCGTATAAAAGGCTTGATACCGAGCCTAAAACGGACTGGACGGCAAATTATATCTGGGACAATTCCGACGGAAGCGAAGAGAACGTTTGGATGTGCTTTCGCAAAAGCGTAAACCTTTCTGAGGTTCCCAAAACCGTTACCGCGTATATTTCCGCCGATTCCAAATACTGGCTTTATATCAACGGAAAGACCGTTGTTTTTGACGGCGGCGTTAAAAGAGGCCCAACGGAAGCCGACAGCTACTTTGATACCGTTGAGCTTGCGCCGTATCTTAAGGCAGGGAAGAATACCGTTTGCGCGCTTGTTTGGTATTGGGGTAAGGACAAAAACTTCTCTTATACCGATAGCGGCAGGGGCGGCTTTTTGTTTGAAGCAGGTGACATAAAATCCGACAAAAGCTGGAAGGTGAGCCAAAATACCGCTTATCAAAAGGAGCCTTCGCTTTCAAAGGCAAATTACCGCCTGCCCGAATTCGGAATATGTTACGACGCTTCGCAGGAAATAGGCGACTGGCTCTCGCCCGAATTTGACGACAGCGCATGGGAAAACGCAACGGAATGCGGAAAGGGCGGCGATTCTCCGTGGGGAAAGCTTTATCCGCGCGGAATTCCTATGCTTAAGGATTACGGGCTTAAGGATTATGAAAACTCTAAAGAATTCGCCGGCTTAACGGTAAATTCAAAAACGGTAATAGCGCTGAATATTCCTTATAACGCGCAGTGTACGCCTTATTTAAAAATTGATGCCCCTGCAGGTAAGAAAATAAGAATTTTTACCGAAAACACCTGGCTCGGCGCGGTAAGCGACACGTATATTACCAAGGACGGCGAGCAGGAATTTGAGGCGCTCGGCTGGTTTAATGGTGAGCATATATCCTATCAAATCCCTTCGGGCGTGAAAATCATTGAGCTTAAATACCGCGAAAGCGGCTATGATACGGCGTTTTGCGGTACTTTTGAATGCAGTAATGATAAGCTTAATACCCTGTGGCAAAAATCGCTTCGCACGCTTTATGTAACGATGAGGGATAATTTTATGGATTGCCCTGACCGTGAGCGCGCGCAGTGGTGGGGCGACGTAACAAACGAAATGGCAATGTCAATGTATGCGCTTGATTCAAACGCGTATCTTCTTTACCAAAAGGGCGTTGCCTCAATGCTCGGCCACATTGACAAAAGCACGGACGTTTTACAAACGGTGGTGCCTATTGGCGGCGAAACCTTTGAGCTTCCCGTTCAGCAGCTTGCAGGTATATGCGGTTTTTGGACATATTATCTTTATACGGGCGATACCGATTTTCTTAAAAGCGTTTATGATGCTTCCGTAAATTACGTAAATCTTTGGACCATCGGCGAAAACGGGCTTGTTTCTCACCGCGAAGGCTCGTGGGACTGGATGGATTGGGGAAGTAAAGCAGACGTTACCGCTATTGAAAACGCCTGGTATTACTATGCGCTGTCATGCATTAAAAATATGGCTGAAGCGCTCGGCAAAGCAAGCGGGGACGTTGTTTCAAAAATGAGCAAAATCGAAGCCGGCTATGCTTCGCTCTGGACCGAAAACGGCTATAAAAGCGAGGACGTTAAAAGCCCCGACGACAGAGCTAACGCGCTTGCCGTTCTTTCGGGGCTTGCTGACGCGGAGCAATACGGCGTAATTACTTCCGTTTTAACCGAAACTAATAACGCAAGCCCGTATATGGAATACTACGTTCTTGAGGCGCTTTGCCGTATGGAGCAATACGAAGCAGCCCGTAAAAGAATGCTTGAACGCTACGGCGCAATGATAAACTATAACTATTCAACGCTCTGGGAAAAGTGGAATCCTGCAACGGGAACTCAAAACCATGCCTGGTCCGGCGGTGGGCTTATAATTATGAGCAAATACCTTGCGGGCGTGCGTCCCCTTAAAGCGGGATATTCGGAATATCTTATTTCTCCGCAGCTTTCAGAGGAAGAAAATCTTTCCTGCCGTGTTCCGTCTGTCAGGGGATATATCAGCGTAGCCGCAAAAAAATCCGAGGGTCTTTTCGCTCTTGACGCAACAGTTCCCGAGGGCGCAAAAGCGGTAATCAGTCTTCCGTATTCAAAGGGAAAAACGGTAAAGCTTAACGGCACGCCCGTTTATAAAAACGGCGGGTTAACGGCTTCCTCAAAGCTTACCCTTGAAGAAGCGAATAACGAACGGCTTACCTTCTCGGTAACGCCGAATGAAAAAGAAACCCTGCGTTTTGAAGTTTGCGACTGATAAAAACTGACAATTTTAATAATTTGTCCCGCTGAGCGTTTTCTGAAGCATAAAGCTTTTTTGCTTGCTATTATATATATTATAATATATAATGGTTACGAAATTTACTTATACTTTTCCTTAAAAATCCAAGGCAAAGTTTATAACAACGGCAAGGCTGCAAATGATTGCTTTGCATAAAGGAGTTATATGATGAAAAATTTTATGTATCAGGAACCTGAATTCAAGGTAATTAAATACAAAAGTCAGGACGTTATTACGGCGTCAGGCACCATAACACCGCCGTGGGGAGGCGAAGAAGTAACAAACCCCGAATTCCCCGAGACGGGACTATAAAAATAAAACACGCCAAAGCATCTTCAAATTGTTTTGGTGTGTATTAACGATGTTTGCATTACATTTATCTGAAAAGTAAAATAAAATATTTAAATGAAAAATATGAAATATTCAAAGCAGATTGCCGACGAACATAAGAAAAGCGCAAAATAATGAAAACAGCCCTGACGCCGAGCGTCAGGGCTGTTTAACTGTTATTAATCGAGTTCAATATATTTTGTTGTGTTCGGTATTTCCTTAGGCTGCGTTTTCGGTATAGTCAGCTTAAGAATACCGTGTTTGAATTCACCCTTAATGTCATGCTCGGTAATATCCTCGCCGACATAAAAGCTTCTTGAGCAGGAACCGTAAACTCTCTCTCTGCGGATGTATTTACCGTTTTTCTTTTCTTCCTCATCATGATCATGGCTCTTTTCAGCTGAAATTGTCAGGTAACCGTCCTTAAGAGCAACCTTAACATCCTCTTTCTTAAAGCCCGGTAAATCCATAATCAGGTTATAGCTTGTGTCGTTTTCCTGAACATCGGTTTTCATAATACCTTTTTCGTGATGTCCGTAAAGCCTTTTTTCTGCTTTCCTCATTTCCGAATCATCAAAGAACGGAAAATCAAACCAATCATCAAATAAATCTCTTCCGAATACGCTAGGCAACATAAGTCATCGCTCCTTTCAAAAGCACCATTAATAGTTATTGCCATTATGATTTGCTTTATTCGAATTATTTGAACTCATATGGAAGCATTTGCAGTAGTGCTGAAACTCTGGCTTGCTGTTTCGTGTTTCTTTCTTTGTTCTGTAATCACTATAGCACGATGAATTAGCACTGTCAATAGCAGAGTGCTAATTTAACAATTTATGCAATGATTATTAACAATTTATGCAATGTTACTTAACAATTTATGTAATAAATCACCTTGCCGTAGTTCTACTTCTTGGCAGGTTGGGCGGCGCCCCTTGCCGGGCTCTCTTCTCAACTATCGAACAGTCCACCGGACTGTTCTCCCAAATTTTCCCGGCAGCAGGCTGCACGAAAAATTTTGAACGGCTAATAGGCACTTTGTACGACAGTTGACCAGTATATATTATATTTCAATTTTATTACTATTATTGACTATGATTTGGTAATATGATATTATAGACATAAGTTAAGGCATTTGGAATACGAACCCAGCAAGCCTTAAATTAAATATTTCACGCCCTTTTCGACGTTTTTTGCCTTGACATACGGAAGTATGCCTGCATCAAAGAAACGCCGAAACGAACGCAAACTATGTTATTTAAGGTGCTTTGCAGTTTTGCCCTGTTGATTTTTTGTAAAGACAAGGCAAAGTGGCGAAGCAAGGCTGGCGCCTTACAAGTCGCTTTAACGTAGTATTTGTGAAAAAGGAACGGGCAAAACCTTACTTGGTTCGTATTCCAAATGCCAAAATGCAAAAACTAACGAAAGGGGCTTGACAAGAATGAAGAAGAATGTGACAATGCTGTCAGTCAGTCAGTCAGTCAGTCAGTCAGTCAGTCAGTCAAGGATAGCTCTATCCTTTTCTTTTGTCAACCCTTTTATAAAAGTAATTTAAGGTGCAGTACGCCCGTTTGATTCGGGTGTGCTGTACCTTTTTGCGTTTGTCTGATATTTGCTAAAATTTTACCTTGTACAATATGCAGTCAGCAGGCAAGCAAACCTATTAAGGCTCCCCTGTGTAAGGGGAGCTGCCGAGCTTGTGAGGCTGAGGGGTTGTAACAATCCCTCCGTCTGCTCACAAGTTCGCATCCACCTGTTCCCTTTTGTCCGCAAGCGGACATTTCCCCACACTGTGGGGAATCACTTTACACAAGGGAGGCTAAAAACCTACTGAGGCTTCCCGAGATAAAATCAATTAAACCTACTGAGGCTTCCCCTTGAGGGGAAGCTGTCGCCAAAGGCGACTGATGAGGTGTTTTGAACGAGGGGAAGCTGTTGAGGAGCAAAGCGACGAAACTGATGAGGTGGTAAAAAACGTTCCTACGCATCTACACCTCATCCGTCTGCTTCGCAGCCACCTTCCCTTGGAGCGGGCGCCAGACCCTCTGTCAGCTACGCTGACATCTCCCTAACAGGGAGTACCTCAAGGAGAAGGCTATAAATAAATAAAAAATTAATATGTTCTAAGGAGGTAAATTTATGGAACAAAGCAAAAAAATCAGTAGAAAGGTGATAAGCATTTTACTGTCGCTGTTGATGGTATTCTCGTGCTTCTCGGGCATGGGGCTGACGGCGTATGCGGATAATACCGAGACACTGCTAACCACCATTACAGCAACAGGCAAAGAGCAAGCAAACTACAGTACGGCGAATGTAGCAACCGTTTCATTCAGTTATACTGCAGGAGGGAGCTCAGCATACTACGCTAACTGGGGATGGTGGGGATACGGTTGGTCGGCAACCGTCAATGCAGCCGAAGGATATACCATCACTAAATGCGTATTCTATGACGATGAAGATCGTACAGCAACAGACAGTTCGTCTCCCTTTGTAGTGGAAACTACGGAAGAGGATAAGACGCCGCAAGTAAATGGCACTCCTATTCTGGCATACACGTCTAAAGGTATAACAAAGATTGAGGTATATGGCTATAAGACCCCACCGACAGAGATGCTTACTAAAATTACTCCTACCGGTATAGACACATATAGCGAGTCTGTGGCGGGTGTGGTTACGGTAACACTAAGCAACATAAGCAGATATAGAGATTGTTGGGCATACGGAGGAACAGTGACCGTTGCCCCCAAGGAGGGTTATACCATCACCAAATGTATATTCGACGCTCGAGCAGGAGCAGTTGAAGATACTGAAGCGCCATTTAGCATTGATGTTGGCTCCGCTACCTATGTCTACTCGGTTGAAGTATATGGCTATAAGAACCCATCATCAGGTCCTGATAAAACAGACCTTAATACAGCCATCACAGCGGCTGAAACACTTTATGACAGCATTAAGGATGATACAAATTATTCTACTATCGCAAGCACACTTAAAACTGCGATAGACGCTGCAAAAGAAGTTGCAGATAGTGACGAAGCAGACCAGGACGCTGTTGACGCAGCTAAAACTGCTATTACAACTGCAAAGACAAACGCAGAAGCTGCTAAAAAAGATGTTGACGATACAAACGCAGCAAACGCCGTTATTACAAAAATCAATGCGCTTCCTGCAGCAGACGATGTGACAACAGCAAACAAGGAAGCAATCGAAGCAGCAAGAGCAGCATATAATGCACTTACCGATGACCAAAAGAAAAAGGTTGACGCAACTGTGCTTGCAAAGCTCACTGACGCTGAAACTGCATTGCAGGACGCTATTGATACCGAAACAGCACAGGGTGCAACAGATACTATCAACGCTCTTCCCGATGCAGACAAGGTAACAACTGCGGACAAAGACGCTATTGAAGCCGCAAGAAAGGCGTATAACGACCTTACTGACGACCAGAAGAAAAAGGTAAGCGACGATACACTTAAGAAGCTCACTGACGCAGAGGACGCACTCAAAGCAGCAGAGCAGAAGGACGCAGACGATACCGCAGCAGCACAGTCTGCAACGGATACAATCAATAATCTTCCTGACGCAGACAAAGTAACAACTTCTGACAAGGAAGCTATTGAAGCTGCAAGAGCAGCTTATGATGCACTTACTGACGACCAGAAGGCTAAAGTTGCTCCCGAAACATTACAGAAGCTCGTTGACGACGAAGCAGCATTAAAGGAAGCAGAAGACACTGCAGCAGCACAGACTGTAACAGATGAAATCAATGCTCTTCCCGACGCAGACAAAGTAACAACTTCTGACAAGGAAGCAATTGAAAAAGCAAGAGCAGCTTATGAAGCTCTTACAGATGAGCAGAAGGCAAAGGTTTCTGATGATACCTTAAAGAAGCTTGCAGACGCTGAAACAGCTCTCGCAGCTGCAGAAAAGGATGCAGCAGACGAAGAAGCAGCAAAAGCCGTAACAGATGCAATCAATGCACTTCCTTCAAGCGATAAGGTTGCTACAACTGATAAGGAAGCAATTGAAAAGGCAAGAGCAGCTTATGACGCACTTACTGACGACCAGAAAGCAAAGGTTCCTGCCGAAGCAGTTAAAGCTCTTGAGGATGCCGAAAAAGCTCTTACAGAAGCTGAAAAAGTAGCCGCTGAAGAAGCAGCCGCTAAAGAACTTGCAGCAGCAAAGAAGAACGCTAAAACTGCAATGAACAATCAGATAACAGTAACGCAGAAGGGCAAGAAGATTACTGTTAAATGGCATAAGGCTTCTCAGGCTGACGGATACTTT
>ONCR01000025.1 GCA_900316345.1 uncultured Eubacteriales bacterium
TACCGCAAAGCTGAGGGAAATGTTAGATGCTTAACCATTTGAGTATAGAAAACATTGCCGTAATCGAAAAGGCCGAAATTGATTTTACAAAGGGCTTTAACGTCTTAACGGGCGAAACGGGCGCAGGTAAATCAATCGTTGTTGACAGCATAAACGCAGTCCTCGGAGAAAGGGCTTCAAAGGAGCTCGTGCGCCACGGTGCAGAAAACGCCTTTGTTTCAGCAGTGTTTGACGGTATCGGCAACGATGTAAAGGCAATGCTTGAAGAGCTTGAACTTGCAAACGATGACGACGAGCTGATTATAAGCCGTAAAATATCCGCCGCAGGTAAATCCTCCTGCAGGATTAACGGGTATCCCTGTACTGCTTCTATGCTTCGCTCGCTCAGCTCTCTGCTTGTTAATATCCACGGCCAGCACGACAGTCAGGCGCTCTTAAATCCCGAAATGCATTATCATTTTGTTGATATTCTTTCCGAAAGCGACGAGCCGCTTAAGCAATATAAGCAGGCCTTTAAAAAGCTTCTTTCGGTAAGAAAAAGGCTTAAAGAGCTTACGGTTGACGCGGATGAGAAGGACAGACAGCTTGAGCTTTTAAGCTATGAAATTAAGGAACTTAGCGAAGCTGATATTAAAATCGGCGAAAGGGAACAGCTTAAGGCAAGGCGAAGCCTTATTATAAATTCACAGTCTGTTATCAACGCTCTTAATTCCGTTATCGGCGCAGTTAACGGCGATGACGAGGCTTTGGGAATAGAAGTGCTTGCATCTTCGTCATTAAAAGAAATTGAAGGCGTTGCTTCTGTTGACAGCGAGCTAAAAGAAATTTACGGCAAGCTTGAAGAGCTTACCGACGTTGCCGAAGCGATTAAGGATTTAGCCCAGGCAAAGCTTTCTTCAATAGATTACAGCGAAGCTGAGCTTGAACAGATTGAGGAAAGGCTTGATTTGCTTTACCGCTTTTCAAATAAATACGGCGATACCGAGGAGGAAATGCTTTCTTACCTTGAAAATGCCGAAAAACGAAGAAATTCAATCGTAAATTACGACGAAGAGCTTATTAAGCTTAACGCCGAATATGACCTCGCATATAATGAAACGCTTGAAAAGGCAAAGGCTCTTTCCGAATGCAGGCAGGCAACCGCAAGGCTTTTTGAAAAGAATGTTAAAGCGCAGCTGGAATACCTTGATATGCCGAAAATTCAGTTTTCCGTCAGCTTTGACAGGGGAAATCTTTCTTCAACCGGGTTTGATAAAATTGAGTTTTTAATATCCACTAACCCCGGCGAGCCACCAAAGCCCCTTGCAAAGATTGCGTCGGGCGGCGAGCTTTCAAGAATTATGCTTGCAATTAAAAATATCCTTGCCGAAAAGGACAGCGTTCAAACCTTGATTTTTGATGAAATAGACACGGGCGTTTCCGGCAGGGCAAGCCGTAAAATCGGCTTTCGCCTTAAAAGCGTTGCCGAAAGCACTCAGGTTATCTGCGTAACCCATTCTGCCCAGATTGCCGCCTGCGCCGATAATCATCTTTTAATAAGCAAGCAGTTTGATAATAACAGAACCTATACTTCCGTAAAATGCCTTAATTATGACGAAAGAAAGCAAGAGCTTGCAAGAATTATGGGCGGTATGGAAATTACCGAAACGCTGCTTCAATCAGCAGAGGAATTGTTAAACGGAAATTAATCTTAAAAAAAATAAAAACGGCACTTGTAATTGAACGCCGACTTAATTATAATGTAATATAAAATATCTGGAGGATAAACCAATGGGCGTTTATGAAGAATTAGTAGAGCGCGGCTTAATTGCGCAGGTTACAAACGAAGAAGAAATAAAAACAATGGTAAACAGCGGTAAAGCAAAGTTCTATATCGGCTTTGACTGTACTGCCGACAGCCTTACCGCAGGCCACTTTATGGCGCTTACTCTTATGAAAAGGCTTCAGGAAGCGGGCAACCAGCCGATAGCCCTTATCGGCGGCGGAACAACTATGATAGGCGACCCTTCGGGAAGAAGCGATATGCGTAAAATGTTAACTCGCGCCGATATTGACCATAATGCCGAGTGTTTCAGAAAACAGATGGAGCGCTTTATCGAATTCGGCGAAGGCAAGGCACAGATGGTTAATAATGCCGACTGGCTTCTCGGCCTTAACTACGTTGAGCTTTTAAGAGAGGTTGGAACCTGCTTCTCGGTTAATAATATGCTCCGCGCAGAATGTTATAAGCAGAGAATGGAAAAGGGTCTTTCCTTCTTTGAGTTCAACTATATGATTATGCAGAGCTACGATTTCTATTATCTTTTCCAGCATTACGGATGTAATATGCAGTTCGGCGGCGACGACCAGTGGAGCAATATGCTCGGCGGAACGGAGCTTATCCGTAAGAAACTCGGCAAGGACGCTCACGCAATGACGATTACGCTTCTTACCGACTCTCAGGGAAGAAAAATGGGCAAAACCGCAGGTAATGCCGTTTGGCTTGACCCCGAAAAAACAAGCCCCTACGATTTCTATCAGTATTGGCGTAATGTTGACGACGCCGACGTTCTTAAGTGCATTAGAATGCTTACTTTCCTTCCTATGGAGGAAATAAGAAAAATGGATAGCTGGGAGGGAAGTATGCTCAACACCGCAAAGGAAATCCTTGCTTATGAGCTTACAAAGCTTGTCCACGGCGAAGAGGAAGCCGAAAAGGCTCAGAATGCGGCAAGGGCTCTTTTCGGAGCAGGAGCTGACGACGCTAATATGCCTACAACTCAGCTTGACGCAACCGATTTTGACGAAGACGGAAAAATCACCGTTATTTCAATGATGCTTAAAGCCGATATGATTAAATCAAACGGCGAAGGAAGACGCCTTATTCAGCAGGGCGGCGTTTCGGTTAATGATGAAAAAATAAGCGACGTTTGGCATTCCTTAAGTAAGGATGAATTGGCCGAAGGCATAACCGTTAAGAAGGGTAAAAAGGTTTTCAGAAAATTCACTTTATAAAAACATAAGCGATGCAGAATTAACTGCATCGCTTATGTTTTTGTTTTATTTAAGGTTAGCCGCCTGATAAGCAACGCCAAGCAGGGCTGAATCGTTGCCGAGCCTCGACCTTACAATGTTTACGTCCCTGTAATTCGGCATTAAGCGGTTATAAATTTTTCTGTCAATCAAATCAATAATATAATTTTCGTTCATAATTCCGCCGCCGAGCACGATTAGCGGAGGATTAAAGGTGTAAATAATATTGATAAGCCCTACAATTATTTCATCAATCCATTTATCTATTTCCGAACGAATTTCGGGCTTTTCAAAATTGTCCTTTTCAAATATGCTGTATGAATCAAGCTTTTCCTTGCTTACCTTGTTAACTGCGCTGATTAATGCGTTTGCCGAGGCGTAGCATTCATAGCATCCTTCTCCGCCGCAGCTGCACTGCTTGCCGCCTGCGTGCGTAACCATATGGCCTAATTCCCCGGCGGAAGAAGCAAAGCCTTTGTAAAGCTTACCGTTTGCAAAAATAGCGCCGCCTATTCCCGTTCCGTAGGTTAAGCAGATAAAATCGCTGTAACCTTTTGCCGCGCCGAACATAGCTTCGCCCATAGCTGCTGCGTTAACGTCGTTTTCAACAAAGGTCGGTATGTCTGTACGGTTTTCAATAAGCTTTTTAACCATCATTCCCGTGTAGTAGGGGATGTATCCGGGGGCGTTAACAACAATTCCGTTTTCACTGTCAACCTGTCCGCAGGTGGAAACCGCAACTCTGTCAATCTTCTCGCAGCTTTCAACAATGCCTATTATTTTTTCAATAAGCTCCTGGCCTCCCTTGTTCGCCTGAGTAGGAACTCTGTGCGTTTCAAGAAGCTTAAAATCATCGCCTACAATTCCGTATTTGATGAAGGTTCCTCCGATATCAAAGCTTAAAATTCTCATAGAATATCAACTCCAGTTTAAACTATTATAATTATAACAAGATTTTATTTCAAATTCAATATATTATTGAAAAGTCGTTCTTTATGTGTTATTATATTACAAAAGAATTACAAAAGCAGTCAGAAAGGCTACAAATAAAATGAGCGACGAAGTTAAAACAAACGAAGAAAATAAGCCTCTAAACGATACGGAGGAAATTAAAGAATTCAATAAAGAGGTGCTCGGTAAGCTTGACAGCCCTCTCGTAGTACATAAAAAAGGCGACGCTTCCTATGAGGAAAATACTTCTGCCTTTGAAATGAACGAAACTCATACCGAAGAAGAAAGGCCGACCCTTGCCCGCCACCGCTTTAAAAAAGAGAAAAAAAGCAAAAAAGGATTGCTTGTTTTTGTCTTTATTATATTTTTACTTGCGGGTGTTTTTGCAGGTTTGTATTATACGGGCAACATCAGGTTTAACAAGGAAGAAGCAACCTCCGCTCCCGAAGCTTCCGTTACAACAACAACAGAAACAACGACTTCGCTTGAAATGAATTATAAGGGCAAAATCGTAGTGAAGGACGTTTATATTTTTGTTGACGGCGTAGAGGTTGACGGAATTGAAGGCCTTCAGCGCGAGCTTAAGTATGTTAAGGCAAGCCCGACAGCTTATGAAATCATTGACGAGCATGCTAATGCGGATTTTCTTAACGGCGAGGTTTTGAAAGAGCTTGAAAAAATGGGCTTCTTTACAAAGGATACCGTTATAACGCATATTCAGAAAACGGGCCTTGTTGCCGACGCGGAAACAACAACCCTTCCGCCTGAAACTACAACTAAAAAGAATAAAAAGAAAAACAAAAACAAGAAAAACAGTAATACAACAACTCAGTCGTCAGACAGTCAGAATTAAAAGGTGCGTTTGCACCTTTTATTTTTTCTTGAATAAAATGTATTAAAACTTTTGGAGCTGATTTTATGAAGATGAATGAATGGGTTAGTAAAAACCTCGGTAAATATATTGATTATGACGGCGCGTTCGGAGTACAATGCGTTGATTTGGTTAAAAGCTTCGTAAAAAACGTTTTAGGAGTTGAGCCTGAATCCATAGGAAACGCTATCGAATATTACAACAAACGAAACACTTCATCCTATCTCGTAAAAAACTTTAAGTGGATTTCTTACAAAAAGGACTTTGTGCCACAAAAGGGAGACGTTTGCGTTTTTACGTCAAAAAGCGGAAAAGGCCATGTCAGCATAGCGTCGGGGAAGGGAAATAAGGAATACTTTTATTCGTATGACGAAAACTACCCAACGGGAAATCATGAGCCGATGACGCTTATTAAACACAGCTATTCTTCCTTGCTCGGAGTTTTAAGACCTAAAAATCAAAGCAATATAAAAACCAATAGGCCAACCGTTTTGAAGGATAAAAAATATACCTTTACAACCAATCCTTACTGTTATAAAAATACAACTAAAAAAGAAATATACACCGTTAACGAGCTCACAAGAATGACTTCATCCGATACTGCTCGCCTGAAAAAGGGCGTGAAGGTAAAAGCGCTTTCAGTAGTAACCGTAAATAATAACATATGGATTTCGTATCTACTTAACAAAAAAACCGTTTACGCACTTGTTTATAACTATAAAAAGGATAAGGCATATATAAAATAAAAGTGAGGCTTGTGGCGACCCAAGCCTCACTTTATTAATTCGCTTACTTCTTTAATTCTTCTTCCTACGTCCTCGGGCCTGTGCGCGTCAGAGCCCGTTGAAAACGTTACGCCGGTCTCTTTAGCTATCTTAAGAAAATCCGGGTTTATTCCGAGTGATTTAGACGTATTCATCTCAACCCTTACGTTATGTTCTTTTGCCGCCTTGCAAAGGCTGTAATATGTTTCGCTTAAATCGTAATCGGGATAAAGCGCGTGGCATCTTATAAGGTCGGGATGAGCTATAATATCAAAAATATTGCTTTTTATAAGAGTTTCGGACATCTCGTAATAACGCTTGTAAATCCTGTTAACGTCCTTGCCGAGCCATTGGTATTTCCTTTGATTAAAGGTCCAGTTATCAATCCAGTGAACCGAACCGAGCAGGTAATCAAAATAGCCGTCCTTAAGTAATTCTCTTATATAGTCCTCGTGCTGTTCAAACCAGCAAACCTCAAGCCCGAAATTGATTTTTATCGGATAATCGCAGGAACGTATTTCATCAATTAAAGCTCTGTATTCAGCCATTGTATGTGCCTGCGCTTCCTTGCCTTTAAACCATTTTTCCTGGTAACGGCTATATTCGCGCGCCTCTTTAAAGCAGGGATGAAATTCCCTAATCCTGATGCTGTGTTCAAGAAGGTTAATTTCATCAATGCCCATTTTAACGGCTTGATTAACAAATTTGTCAATCCATTCTTTTTTATATTCGCCGCGCTCAATATGAATGTGTAAATCCTTCATAGCCTGTTCCTTAATTAAATAAGAAGTTTAATNNGGGTGATATCGGGGCTTGCTGGAGCTGATAGGCGGACTTGAACCGCCGACCTCATCCTTACCAAGGATGCGCTCTACCGCCTGAGCCATATCAGCAAATTTTGGCGACCCGGAACGGGCTCGAACCGTCGACCTCCAGCGTGACAGGCTGGCGTTCTAACCAACTGAACTACCGGGCCATTTGCATTGCTTATGTATTATAACTAAAGTTAATAAAAAAGTCAAGATATATTTTACAAAAGAAAAAAGCCATTCAACCGAATGACTTTTTTTCTGGCGCAGAGGGTGGGATTCGAACCCACGTGGGCGTGAACCCAAACGGTTTTCAAGACCGCCTCGTTATGACCACTTCGATACCTCTGCATTCATAATGCTTTGATATATTAACATAATATTATTTGAATGTCAAGAAAAAATTAATTTTATTCTTGACTTTTCAATATCAATATGATAAAGTATATAAGCACAATAAGTGTGAAAAACTTGACAGGTTAACTAAGTCACGCAGAAGTACTCAAGTTGGTGACGAGGCGCCCCTGCTAAGGGCGTAGGTCGGGCAACCGGCGCGAGAGTTCGAGTCTCTCCTTCTGCGCCAGAATAAACAACCACCCTTTATTGGGTGGTTGTTTATTTTTCTTGAGAGACTCGAACTTACTAATACATTTGCGACGGTTTGCGAAGCAGAGGAGCAAGTATATATAATCAGGCAGCGAAAGCGAAGCTTTCGAGTCCCACCCTCTGCGCCAGAAAAAAAGCCATTCGGTTGAATGGCTTTTTTCTTTTGAACAATTCCGGTCATAAAAAGTTAAAAGCCGCCCATTAAGGCGGCTGTTAATTATAACTATTCGTTTTCTTCGCTTAATTTTGCGAAGCATTCACTGCAATACACCGGGCGGTCTTCTTTAGGCTCAAAAGGAACCTTGCATGCTTTTCCGCACTGAGCACAAACTGCGTCGTGCATTTCTCTCGGAGCTTTTGCGGCTGCTTTCCTCTTGTCTCTGCAAGCTTTACAACGCTGCGGCTCGTTAACAAAGCCCTTTTCGGCGTAGAATTCCTGCTCTCCTGCAGTGAAAACAAATTCATTGTTGCATTCTTTGCAAACTAAAACCTTGTCTTCGTACATTTCCATTTCTACCTCTCTAAAGATTTTGCCGGGGGAAAATGGTGTAAGATTTGGCTTAGCAGTGAATTAAAGCTTTTATCTTAGACCTTAATGCTGGGGAAATATTCAAAAAGTAACTCCGTCGAGTTTCTTACGAATACGTTGAATTGCATTGTCAATAGCTTTTTGATTTTTGCCGAGCTTTTCGGCAATTTCGCCGTATGAAGCTCCGACTATGTGAAGCCTTAATACTTCGTTTTCAAAGCTTGACAATCCTTCGTACAAAAAATCTGTCAAAGTCGAAACGCTTTCTTTTGCAAGGTATTCATCTTCTGCGCTTAAAACGTATTGGCTTTCCAAAACGTCTTCTTCAAGTGCGATTATGTTCGCCTGCGGAATGTCTTTAAGACGTGAAAACTTTTTCAGGGCTGTTTGAACAGAATTGTTTATGCACCGTGAAGCGTATGTAATGAACTTGGCGCCTTTATCGGGATTATAAGAATTGATTGCGGCGAGAAGTCCTATCATACCCTCCTGGATTAAATCGTCAAGTTCAAGCGGAGAGCCGATGTACCTTGAAGCAATGGCTTCAACTTTTCCTCTGTATTTGACTATTAATCCGTTAAGTGATTTTTCATTGCCTTTCTGAGCTTCTTTTAGGAGTTCTTCATCAGTTTTGCCGTTGAAATCTGACATAAAGTCCTCCTGAAAAGATAATTTTGTAAAATATATATTATCCTAAATTTTTTAAATAGTCAACTGTTTTTCATAAAAATAGACAAACCGTTTATTAATTTATTAAAAATTTATATAGAAAGTGTAAATTAAACGTTGAATCTGAAAAGAACTATATCTCCGTCCTTCATAACGTATTCCTTGCCTTCGCTTCTTACAAGGCCTTTTTCCTTTGCGGCGGTCATATTTCCGCATGCCATAAGGTCGTCGTATGCAACAACCTCAGCTCTGATAAAACCGCGTTCAAAATCGGTGTGAATTTTACCTGCTGCCTGCGGTGCCTTGGTTCCTTTTTTTATCGTCCAGGCTCTTACCTCGGGTTTTCCTGCGGTTAAAAAGCTTATTAATCCGAGAAGGGAATAGCTCTTCTGAATTAACCTGTCAAGGCCCGATTTTTCAAGGCCCATATCCTCAAGAAATACCTGCTTTTCCTCCTCGTCAAGCTCTGATATTTCCGCTTCCATTTCCGCGCAAATCGGGAAGGTTTCGCTTCCCTCGGCGTCTGCAATTTCCTTAACGGCAAGGTAATACGGGTTGCTGTCAATGCCGTTAACAAAATCGTTTTCGCCCATATTGCAGGCATAGATAACCGGCTTGATTGTATGAAGGGAAACCTCTTTAAGATATTCGGCCTCGTCCTCGCTTATTTCTGCAGCTCTTGCGGTTTTACCGCCCTCCATTTCCGAAATTAACCTTTCAAGAAAAGCAACCTCCGAAGCAATGGTTTTGTTGCCCTTCATAGCTTTTTTACGACTGTCAAGCCTGCGTGCAAGAATATCAAGGTCCGAAAGAATAAGCTCAAGGTTTATTGTTTCAATATCCCTTGCAGGGTCAACGCTGCCGTCAACGTGGGTTATATCGTCGTTTTCAAAACAGCGAACAACGTGTATAATCGCGTCAACCTCGCGGATGTGAGACAAAAACTTGTTTCCGAGCCCTTCGCCGTTGCTTGCGCCTTTTACAAGCCCGGCTATATCAACAAATTCTATTGTTGCAGGGGTGAATTTATCGGGCTGATACATTTCTGCAAGTCTGTCAAGCCTTTCGTCCGGTACGCTAACCATTCCTATATTCGGCTCTATCGTACAAAACGGGTAATTTGCGCTTTGTGCTCCTGCGTTTGTAATAGCGTTAAACAGCGTGCTTTTTCCTACGTTCGGAAGTCCTACCATTCCTAATTTCATATGTTATTTCCTTTCCGCGGATATTATATCATTATATATGCATACAGCATATTTCGTTATTATTCGCATTTAATACTATACACTAATTTCAAATAATTTACAAGATGAAATACTTGACATTAAAATATAAATGCTCTAAAATATTATCTAAATTTGCAGAAGAGGAGTGATTTTATGGAGCTTAACGGCGCTCAGATAGTTCTTGAATGCCTTAAAGAGCAGGGCGTTGACACTATTTTCGGTTATCCCGGCGGTTCTATTTTGGGAATATACGATGAGCTCTATAAATACGGCGACACCTTTAAACATATAATTACCTCGCATGAGCAGGGCGCGGCGCATGCCGCCGACGGTTATGCGAGAGCTACGGGCAAGGTCGGCGTTTGTTTCGCAACCTCAGGGCCCGGCGCAACGAATCTTGTTACGGGCATTGCAACGGCTTACCTTGATTCGATACCCGTTGTTGCAATTTCCGCTAACGTTGCCAATGACCTTATCGGGCGCGATACCTTTCAGGAGGTTGATATTACCGGTATAACGATGCCTATCACCAAACATAACTTCCTTGTTAAAAACATTGAGGATTTAGCGCCTGTTATAAGGAGGGCTTTTAAAATTGCCATGAGCGGCAGAAAAGGCCCGGTTATGGTGGATATTCCGAAGGATATAACCGAGGCGAGCTGCGAGTATACTCCCGAGCCTGCCCAAAAGCCGAAGCCTTCTTTCGAACCTGACGAAAACAATTTTAAACGCGCTGTCAAACTTTTAAAGGAAGCTAAAAAACCCCTTATTTATGCAGGCGGCGGAACGATTTCGTCCAATGTCGGCGAGGACCTGATAACCTTTGCCGAAAAGCTTGACGCCCCCGTAGTTTCAACGCTGATGGGGCTTGGCGCCTTTCCTTACAATAATCCGCTTCACCTCGGCTTAATCGGAATGCACGGCCATTTTGAATGTAATAAAGCAGCGCACGATTGCGATGTTCTTATTACCTGCGGTGCAAGATTTTCCGACAGGGTTGCAAGCAGCAGAAAGAAATTTGCCCCTAACGCAGAGATTCTTCATATTGATATTGACGCAGCTGAAATGGATAAAAACCTTAATTCAAACTATCATCTCAGGGGCGACTTAAAGGAGCTTATACCTCGCTTAACCCGTGAGATAGAGCAACTTGACCATACCGATTGGAAAAACGAAATAAATTCGTTTAAGCGCCCGTTTGTTCAAAATCAGATAGGCGATTTTGTTAATCCTCAACTGCTTATTGAGGCTGTTGACAAAATTACACCCGACGATACGATTGTTGTAACGGACGTAGGCCAGCATCAGCTCTGGACGGCGCAGTTTTATAAATTCCTTTATCCGAGAACCTTTTTAAGCTCGGGCGGTCTCGGCACTATGGGCTATTCGCTCGGCGCGGCTATCGGCGCCAAAATCGGTATGCCCGAAAGAAAGGTTGTTGTATTTACCGGCGATGGCGGCTTTCATATGAATTTAAGCGAGCTTGCAACCGTTGTTTCTTACAATATTCCAATAAAAATATTTGTGATGAACAATTCCGTTCTCGGTATGGTAAGAGAGCTGCAGAAGATTTTTTATAACGGAAGGTATTCCGAAACCGAGCCGAAGCGCAAAACCGATTTTGTTAAAGCGGCTGAGGCATTCGGCGTTAAGGGAATGCGTATAAATAATAATGAAGAAATCAATTCCGTTTTAAACGAAGCGTTTTCTTATGACGGGCCGGTTTTGGTTGATTGCAGAATAAGCCCCGAAAGCGCGGTTCTTCCTATCATTCCGCCGGGCGGAGCGCATACCGATATTATCGAAAAGGTTTAGGAGGATAGCTATGAAAGAAAAATTGGTTCTTTCCGTTCTTGTTGATAACGAAAGCGGTGTTCTTCAGCGAATTGCAAGCCTTTTTTCAAGGCGCGGATATAACATTTCCTCATTAACCGTTTCCGAAACAGAGGATGACGCTTTTTCGCGTATGACGATTGAAACAACAACCGAGCCTGAAAATTTCAGGCAGATTAAGCGTCAGCTTTCCAAGCTTGAAATCGTTAAAAAAGTTTCAACCTTTACGGCTGAAAATTCAGTTTCCTCCGAGCTCCTTCTTATTAAGGTTAAGGCAGGCGGAATACAAAAAAAGAATGAGCTTCTTGCTTTTAACGTTAAGTACGGGGCAAGGGTTCTTGACGTTTCGCTTGAAACGGTAACGCTTGAATTTACCGGCCTCGGCGAAACGATTGACGAATTTGTAGAATATCTTGAAAATAACTTCGGTATAGTTGAACTTGCAAGAACAGGTATCACCTCTCTTCAAAGAGGCGAGGGCTCTTTTACCGAAGATGTTTTAGAATAAAAGTAGGTATGTATTATGGAAAAGGTTCTGTTATTAAATCATGAAAATCTTATTAAAGGATGGGGCGCAGAGGGCCAGTATTGGTTCTCAACAAGGGATTACAGAATAATCGACATCGTGTCCCTTGTTGACGTTGATATGCCTGAAAATATGAGCGAAAGCGCGTTTATGCTTTCTATCGGATATATTCCGTATTTCAGGGTTAACCGCCTTGAATTAAGCCGTTCATACATTGAAGCTGTAGGAAGCAGAAAACTTAAGGCAAAGCTTGCCGACGTTCCTGATTCCGAGTACATAGATACTTTTTGGAAATACTTTGACGCTTACAAGCATCTTTCCGACGGATACGAGGAATTCCAGCTTAATTTTCTTATCAAGAAGGCTATCGACTGGTGTGAAGACAATTCAATAAACTTTGAAGTAGTATAAACGAAGAGCGAGGGCTTTGGCCTTCGCTCTTAATAATTATTTAATATATTATAATATTGCAATTACAATGTTATTGTGTTATAATTAATCGATTAAAAAATAGGGTAGTATGCCATATGATAGTTTTAGGTATTGACCCGGGCTACGCAATAGTAGGCTGGGGAGTAATTGAATATTTAAACGGCCGCTTTAAGGTTCTGGGCTACGGCGCTATCACTACGGAAGCTAATACACCGTTTCCCGAAAGGCTTCAAATAATATATAACGATATGTGTTATCTGTTTGAAAAGTACAATCCCGAAGCAATGAGTATGGAGAAGCTTTTCTATAATTCAAACCAGAAAACGGTTATTGACGTTGCCCAGGCGAGGGGAGTTATAACTCTTGCCGCGCAAATGTACGGCAGGGACATTTATGAATATACTCCCTTACAGGTTAAGCAATCCGTAACCGGCTACGGCAGGGCGGAAAAAAAGCAGGTTCAGGAAATGACGAAAAACATTCTTAACCTTAAATCAGTTCCTAAGCCCGACGATACTGCCGACGCCCTTGCTATGGCTATATGCCACGCTCACGCAAGCGGCTCTTCAATCGGAAAGCTCAATGAAATGATTAAAAAACAGTTTGGTGATAATATATGATTTACAACGTTAAAGGAACACTGACGTATGCCGACCCGAATTTTGCAGTCGTAGAATGCGGCGGAGTAGGCTTTAAATGCTTTGTTAGTATGACAACTCTGCGTCAGCTTCCGAGCGTAGGCAAAGAGGTTAATCTTTTTACTTATATGGCTGTACGCGAGGACGCTATTGATTTGTTCGGATTTTTTGAGCTCGGCGAAATGGAAGCGTTTAAGCTGCTGATAACCGTAAGCGGCGTAGGCCCTAAGGCGGCAATGGCAATTTTAAGCGTGCTTCCTCCCGACAGACTTTCGATTGCTGTTTCAAGCGGCGACGTAAGGTCTATTCAGCAGGCAAACGGAGTAGGAAAAAAGACTGCGGAGCGCGTCGTTCTTGAACTTAAAGATAAAATGGCCGGTATTGGCGGCAGCACGGCTTCTGCAGCAGTCAGCTCAATTCAAAGCGTTGCTTCAAGCAGTAATGCAAGCGAAGCCGTTGAGGTTCTTGTTTCTCTCGGCTTTGAGCGTTCAGACGCGGCAACGGTTATCGGCGCAATGGATAAATCTTTATCTGTTGACGATATGATAAGAGAGGGTCTTAAGAAGCTTTCTTCACAGCTTTGATAATGTATATTAATTGAATTTGGTGAAAATATATGATTGAAAACGAAATGGATTTTGAGGGCAGGCTTGCCGCTCCCGAATATTCTCCCGAGGATTCGGAAATTGAAAACTCGCTTCGCCCCAAACAGTTAGACGATTATATCGGCCAGGAAAAGGCAAAGGAAAACTTAAGAGTCTATATTAAAGCCGCAAGGTTGAGGGGCGAGCCGCTTGACCACGTTTTGCTTTACGGCCCTCCGGGCCTCGGTAAAACTACGCTTGCGGGTATAGTTGCTAACGAAATGGGCGTTAATATCCGCATTACCTCAGGTCCTGCCATCGAAAAGCAGGGCGATTTGGTTGCTATTTTATCTAATCTTGAAAGCGGCGACGTTTTGTTTATTGACGAAATTCACCGCCTTAACCGTACAGTTGAGGAAATACTTTATCCTGCTATGGAGGACGGCAAGATTGATATTATAATAGGCAAAGGTCCTTCAGCGAGAAGCTATCAGCTCTCGCTTCCGAAGTTCACTTTAATCGGCGCAACTACAAGGGCGGGCCAGATTTCAGCTCCGCTGAGAGACCGCTTCGGCGTAATCTTAAGGCTTGAAATGTATAAGCCCGAAGAGCTTGCAAAAATCGTTAAAAGGTCGTCGAAGATACTTAATATTCCCATTGAGGATAACGGCGCATTGCAGATTGCCGGCAGGTCAAGAGGCACGCCTCGTATTGCCAACAGACTTTTAAAGCGTGCGCGCGATTTTGCCGAGGTTAAATATGACGGCGTAATTACCGATGAGGCGGCTAACGAAGCGCTTCGTTCAATGGAAATTGACGGGCTCGGCCTTGATTCAATAGACAGAAGACTGCTTACAACGATGATTCGTAACTATAACGGCGGCCCGGTAGGCCTTGAAACCATTGCCGCGGCAATAGGCGAGGAAAGCGTAACTATTGAGGACGTTTATGAGCCTTATCTTATGCAGATAGGTTTTCTTGCAAGAACACCGAGAGGGCGTTGCGTAACCCCTGCGGGTTATCAGCACCTCGGCATTCAGTTCAATCCCGGCGGAAACGGGGATATTCAACAAAAGCTTGATTTATAAGGAGTTATTTTAATGGGAAGATTATTCGGTACAGACGGCGTAAGAGGAATTGCAAATAAGGATTTAACCAACGAGCTTGCTATGAAAATAGGAGCCGCTGCCGCAACTGTTCTTCTTAAAGAGGCAAAAAGTAAAAAGCCGACTGTTTTAATCGGTAAAGATACAAGAGCTTCGGGCGATATGCTTGAAGCGGCGCTTACTGCAGGGCTTTGCTCGGTAGGATGCAACGTGCTTTCGGTAGGCATCGTTCCTACGCCTGCAGTTGCTTATCTTGTAGGTAAATACGAATGCGAGGCAGGAATTATGATTTCCGCTTCTCATAATCCGTGCGAATATAACGGAATTAAGATTTTTCAGAAAACGGGATACAAGCTTGACGACGCAATTGAGGATGAGATTGAAGCGATTATTCTTGATGAATCCGAAACGCCCGAATATAAACTCGGCGGCGACGTAGGCAACAGGCTTTATTCCAAAACTGCCGTTAAGGATTATATTGAACACGTCGTTTCAACAGCAGACGTCCGCTTTGACGGTATGACAATTGCGCTTGATTGCGCTAACGGCTCCGCTTCCGTATGCGCAAAGGAAATATTTACCGCCCTCGGCGCAAAGTGCATTATGCTTTCGGATACTCCTGACGGCGTTAATATCAATCTTAACTGCGGCTCAACCCATCCAGAGGAGCTTATGCGCTTCGTTAAATCCGCTAACCTCGATTTAGGCCTTGCGTTTGACGGCGACGCCGACCGTATGCTTGCCGTTGACGAAAACGGCGAGCTTGTAGACGGCGATAAGGTAATAGCTATCTGTGCTAAACGCATGAAGGAAGAGGGAAGACTTAAGCAGGATACTGCTGTCGTTACAGTAATGAGCAATATGGGCTTCTTTAAATTCTGTGATGAATATGAAATTAAATGTGCAAGAACGGCTGTAGGCGACAGATATGTTCTTGAAAGAATGCTTAAGGATGGCTTTAATATCGGCGGCGAGCAGTCGGGTCACGTTATTTTCCTTGATTATGCTACAACCGGCGACGGTGAGCTTTCCGGCGTTCAGCTTATTGAAACAGTTGTTAAATCAGGTAAAAAGCTGTCGGAGCTTGCTTCGATTATGACAGTTTATCCTCAGGTGCTTATCAACGTTAAGGTTTCGCCTGAGGGAAAAGCTAAATATAATAATGACGAATATATTATTGCCGCAACCCAGAAGGCTGAAATGGAGCTTATGGGCGACGGGCGCGTTCTTGTTCGCGTAAGCGGAACGGAACCGCTTGTAAGAGTTATGCTTGAGGGTAAGGATATTGGCCACATTACCCGTCTTGGCAATGATATAGCCGACGTTGTAAGGGAAAGATTATCATAATGCGTGTTGCTGACGAATGGAAGGATTACGAGCTTATCGACTGCTCCGGCGGTGAGAAGCTTGAACGGTGGACAAGGGAAATACTTATCCGTCCCGATCCTCAGGTAATATGGAAAAGTGAAAAATCAAACAGACTTTGGGCTCAGCCCTCCGCTAAATACGTCCGTTCAAGAACAGGCGGCGGAAAATGGCACGCTTTTAAGCGCGTTCCCCCTGCATGGCAGGTGAGATATAAGGATTTAACCTTTAATATCAAAACCATGGGCTTTAAGCATACGGGGCTTTTCCCCGAGCAGGCTGTTAACTGGGACTTTGTAAGGGAGCTTATACGAAGCAGCGGCAGGGAAGAGGTTAAGGTTCTCAATCTGTTTGCATATACCGGCGCTGCAACCGTTGCCTGCCTTAAAGAGGGTGCAAGCGTTGTTCACGTTGATGCTTCAAAGGGAATGACACTGTGGGCAAAGGAAAATGCCGAAGCAAGCGGAGTTGCGGACGGCGAAGTTCGCTGGATTGTTGACGACTGTATGAAATTTGTTCAGCGCGAAATAAGGCGCGGCAATAAATACGATATAGTTATTCTTGACCCTCCCTCGTACGGCAGAGGCCCGAAAGGTGAAATCTGGCATCTTGAGGACAGTCTTTACGATTTTATGCAGACCGTTGAAAAGGTGCTGTCAGACGAGCCTATGGCCGTTGTTCTTAATTCCTATACAACGGGGCTTTCAGCCTCCGTTATGAAATACATACTTGATGATATTGTTGTTAAAAACCGCGGCGGAAAAACAAGCGCTGACGAAATCGGCCTTCCCGTAACGGAAAGCGGCGGAGTTTTGCCCTGCGGCGCAACGGCAATATGGATGAAATAAAATGAATATTATTGAATTCAAAAACGTTGATTTTTCATATTTTGTTGACGAATCTGACGGCGAACAGTCGGCAAACCCTTCAACAAGAGAAATCCCCGTTTTAAAGAACTTTAATTTGAATATTGAAAAGGGTAGCTTTGTTGCAATTCTCGGCCATAACGGCTCGGGTAAGTCAACTGTTGCCAAGCTTACTAACGGTATTCTGTTTCCGGTCAGCGGCAGCGTCACGGTTGACGGAATTCAGACCAAAGAGGATGATTCCATATTTGACGTCAGACGAAGGGTCGGAATGGTTTTTCAAAATCCCGATAACCAGATTGTTTCTTCTATAGTTGAGGAGGACGTTGCCTTCGGCGTTGAAAACCTCGGAATCCCCTCAGATGAATGCAGAAAACGTGTAGACGAAGCTCTTAAAACCGTAGGTATGTATGAATTCAGGGACCATTCGCCGAGCAAGCTTTCGGGTGGACAAAAGCAAAGGGTTGCCGTTGCAGGTATAATAGCAATGAAGCCCGAATGCATTGTTCTTGACGAACCTACGGCAATGCTTGACCCGAGCGGACGTAAAGAGGTTATTAAAACAATAACAAAGCTTAACCGCGAAGAAAATATAACGATTGTACTTATTACCCACTATATGGACGAAGCAGTTAAGGCTGACCGAATAGTGGTTATTGATAAAGGCTCAATAAAGCTTGACGGAACGCCTAAGGAGGTATTTGCTAACGCACAAATGCTTAAAAGTTTACAGCTTGACGTTCCGCAGTCAACCGATTTAATTAATGAGCTGAATATTAAAACTGATGATACCGTGCTTGACGCAGAGACCTGCGCCGACGTGCTTTATAAATATTTGACCGAATGAGGATTTATTTATGCCTGTAATTGCCTGTGAAAATTTAAGCTTTCTTTATTCTGTCGGCACTCCGTTTGAGTCTGCCGCAATTAAGAATATTGATTTTTCGGCTGAAAAAGGCGATATTATAGGCGTTATCGGCCATACCGGTTCAGGAAAATCAACCCTTATTCAGCATTTTAACGGGCTTATTGAGCCTACCGAGGGCAAGGTTTTCGTTAACGGTAACGATATATGGTCAAAGGAAAACAGAAAGCAGATTAGAAGGGTCCGTTTTGCTGTCGGTCTTTGCTTTCAGTACCCCGAATATCAGATTTTTGAGGATACAGTATATGATGAAATCGCCTTTGGCCCTAAACAAATGGGGCTTGACGAGGGCGAAATCAAAAAACGCGTATTTGAAAGCATGGATTATCTTAAAATTGACCGCAATCTTTTTAAAAACTCTCCATTTGATTTATCCGGCGGTCAGAAAAGAAGGGTTGCCATTGCTTCAATTATCGCTATGCAGCCTGAGGTGCTTATTCTTGACGAGCCCTGTGCAGGGCTTGACCCTAAGGGAAGAGATACTATTCTTAAGCTTATAAAGGATTATCAGAGGGCGCAGGGTAATACCGTTCTTTTTGTTTCGCATTCGATGGAGGACGTTGCCAAAATTGCTAACCGCGTTCTCGTCCTCAACAAAGGCGATGTTGCGTATTACGGAACCGTAAATGACGTATACTCCCATTCCGCGGAGTTAAAAACCATGGGGCTTAACGTTCCCGAAATAACCGAAATCTTTTTGAAGCTGAAAGCAAAAGGCATTGACTGTAAAACCGATATTTTTACCGTTGAACAGGCTGTAGAGGAATTCAACCGCCTTAAATCGCTTAAGGAGGTGGGATAATGCTTTCTGGAGTTACAATCGGACAGTATTACCCGGGAAATTCGCTTGTCCACAGAGTTGACCCGAGGATGAAAATAGTTTTAATCCTGATATTAATGGTTTCCGTATTTCTGTGTAAAAGCTTCTGGGCTATAGGGCTTTGCTTAGCGGTAACGCTTGCTATACTAATCATTTCCAAAATCAATTTTAAAACTGTTCTTAAAGGCCTAAAACCAATAATAATTATTGTTATAATTACCTCCGTTCTTAACCTCTTTTACGGAAGCGGAGAGCCTATAGTAAGCTTTTGGGTTTTCAAGATTACAAAGAACGGAATTTTCAGCGCAATCTTTATGTCTCTACGCGTTTTTCTTCTTGTAATTAACGGCTTAATGCTTACTTATACAACGACGCCAACGGCGCTTACGGACGCAATTGAAGCGCTTTTAAAGCCGCTTCATACGCTGTTTAAGCTTGACATTCATTCGCTTGCAATGACAATGACTATAGCGCTTCGTTTTATTCCTACGCTTATTGAAGAGGTTGATAAAATTATGTCCGCCCAAAAGTCGCGCGGTGCCGATATGGAAAGCGGAAATCTTCTTAAAAGAGTTAAAGCGTTGGTTCCCGTATTAATCCCTCTCTTCGTTTCGTCGTTCAGAAGGGCAAACGAGCTTGCTTATGCTATGGAATGCCGCTGTTACCGCGGAGGCGAGGGAAGAACTAAAATGAAACAAATGCGCCTTAAGGCGCTTGATTTCGGCGCGCTGTGCTTTGTTCTGATTTATCTTGCTGGCGTAATTATAATGCGAATATTAATTCCGAGTGTGATATGATGAGAAGGCTTCTTTTTACAATTCAATATGACGGCTCGGCTTATCACGGCTGGCAGGTTCAAAGCAACGCCCTAACCGTTCAGGAGGTTTTTCAAAACGCAGTTGAAAAGGTGTTTTGCTCGCGCCTTGACGTTAAAGGCTGTTCAAGAACCGACAGCGGCGTGCATGCAAATATGTACTGCGTTTCGCTTGATACTGAAATGGATATATCCTGTGAAAACGCCGTGCTTGCGATTAATACATATCTTCCGGCGGATATTGCCGCTGTTGCCTGTAAAGAGGTTCCGTCCGATTTTCACCCCCGTTACAGCTGTAAATCAAAGCAATATGTTTATAAAATCTATAACCGTAAGGTGAGAAATCCTTTTTTTGCAAAATACGCTTATCATTACCGCTATCCGATAGACGTTGAATATCTTGACGCTGAAGCTCAGGCCTTTCTCGGCAAGCATGATTTCAGCGGCTTTTGCAGTATTAAAAGCGACGTTGACGATACGGTAAGAAATATTTATTCCGTAAGCGTTAAGCGCGAAGGAGATATGGTTTTGTTTACCGTAGAAGCGGACGGCTTTCTCTATAATATGGTAAGAATAATGGTCGGAACCGTGCTGTTTATTAACGAAGGTAAAATAAAAAGCGGCGAGCTTAAGAACGTTATAGAATCAAAAGAAAGAAAACGCGCAGGCAAAACAGCGCCGCCGCAGGGATTATATTTGAATAAAGTTACTTATTAACGGGAGCAGAATATGCCTGAAAATCAAAAGACTTCTAAAAGAAAACGTACCTCATCAAAAAAACGAAGCGCCGAAAAGGCAAGAAGAATTGCCTGGGCGGTAATAATTGTTGTTGCCGCAATACTCGTCGTTCTTAAGGTGTGGGAAATTGATTTTAATTCAATAAAGAATAAGCTGAACTCAAGTGGCATTGTTTCCTCAATTCAGGACGATACGTATCCCATTGCTCTTGACAGCTCAAAAAGTATTAAGATTTTTCCTCAAAACGATAAGCTTAATATTATGACAGATATATCATGCTCTGTTTTAAACCCGAAAAACGGAGAAATAGAATACAGCTTTAATCACGGATATTCAAATCCCGTTTTAAGCTGTGCAGGCGGCTATTTTTGCCTTGTTGACCAGGGTGCACGCCGCTTCAGGCTTGATACGCTTAACGAGCCGATTTACGAGCTTACAACAGATACCGCCGTGCTTTGCGCCGCTGTTGCCGATAACGGCTCCGTTGTTTACGCCGTATCGGGCGATGATAGCAAATCACATATCGTTCTTATTGACAAGGGAAGAAAAAAGCACCTTGATTTTGACGTTAATTCGGGCTACGTTGTATCCGTTGCTATTGACAGCAGCGGCAAAAGATGCGCATATGCAACGGTTAATTCAACAGATGCAAAAATGATTACAACCGTTCATACGGTAGATATAGGCGATAAGTCCGACAGGGGAACTTTTGATTTTGAAAGCTCTGACGTGTTAAGTTTAAAATATAACGGCTCGGACTTATTCATAATATGTAATGACAGCGTTTCTTTTGTAAGTAACCAAAAGAAGCTTAAGGAAGTATTTAAAAAAGGCGAGGTAAATACCTGTTGCTTTAATTATAACGAGGAATGCGAGCCTGTTTATGTTTATTCCAAGTATTCCTCTGCTAACGAAAACTATCTTGCCTGCATAAGCGGAAACGGAAAGGTTAAAACAACAATTGAGCTTTCGCAGCGACCGAAATACGTTTCCGCCGCTGCTGATGAAGCTACGGTGCTTTTTACCGACAGAATTGTTACCTATTCCGTTAAAAACGGCGAGGAACTCGGCAGCGCCGTATGTGACGACGCAGTCAATATTGTATATAAGCTTTCAACAAAATGCTTTATTTGCCGTCATCAGGTTATTGACGTTGCAGAAATTAAGTTAAACGATAAGGATTAGTAAAATGACAATCTTTAATTACACGGTTAATTATATCGACATTGCGCTTGTTGCAATTGCAATTATATCCGCGGTTGTCGGGTATAAACGCGGTATTTTTGAAACGATAATTCGTTTTATCAGAGCGGCTTTAGGTTATTTACTCTGTATTTACGTAAGCAGTAATTATTCTCAGTCGGTATATAACGTCTTAGTTAAGCCGAAGCTGCTTGATATGATAAATGAAAAAATAGTTAATTCGGGAAATATTGACGAGGTTATAAAGAATCTTAAGGCGTACGTTTCCTCCTTGCCCGAATTTTTGCAAGGGTATTTTAATACCGATAATCTTTCTGTTTCGTCAAGCGATGTTTCAAGCGCCGTTCTTCAAAACGTATTTGAGCCCGTTGCAACGGTGCTTACAAAAATAGCGGTATTTATTGCTGTGTTTGTAGTATTCTTCGGAATAACGGGGATTATTATTGCGGTTGTTAAACACCGTAATAAAAAGAAAAACGCCGAGCGCGGCCATGAAACCGTGCTGAAAAAAACAGACCGCCTGTTCGGTATACTTTTCGGAATAATTAAGGCGTTTGTTCTTATTCTTGTAATAGCTTCCGTGTTTACATATCTTATAAACGTTAACGAATCCGCCGAAGTCAGCAGCGGTATTCTTAAGGAAGCGCAAAACAGTTCACTGTTAAATTTAATTAATCAAATAAACCCATTTAATGCAATTACGGAGGGATTAATATGAGTGATGAAATCAAAAACGTAAACGAAGTTAAAGATGACAGACCCGAGGATGCTCTGTTTTATAATTGGAACACGATTCCCAACTGGCTTTGCTTTTTAAGAATAGCCTTAATTCCGGTTTTTTCTGTTTTATTTATTAAGGATAAATTCTTAATCGCGGCAATCATTATGGTTGTTGCGGCGCTTACCGATTTGTTTGACGGTAAAATTGCCCGTAAGTTTAACCAGGTTTCAAATCTCGGTAAAATCCTTGACCCGATTGCAGATAAGCTTTCGCAGATGGCTATCGTAATAATCCTTCTTTATAAATTCTGGAATATTACCTATTTCAAGGTTCTTCTCTTTATGTTTATTCTTAAAGAGGTTCTAATGCTTGCAGGCGGCGCGCTTCTTCTTTCAAAAGGGCTTCGCCCCTCTGCCGCCGAAATGGTAGGCAAGGTATCTACAACCGTATTTTACGTTTTTATGATAGTAATTATTGCCTTTGGCGGAGAGAATGCGGCAATTAAAAACATCCTTCCCGAATGGCTTATGATTTGTATGGTTGTAATTTCTTTAATCTTAACCTTTGCGGCGCTTTTCAGCTATGCACCCGGCTTTATTAAAAAGATTAAGGAAAACAAAAAGTTTTTAGACAGAGACGAGTAACAAACAACAAGGAGTAAATTGCTTTAATGAAACAACAGCTTTGTTCACGCTGCGGCAAAAGGCCTGCAGTTGTGTTTATTCAGAAAATGGAAAACGGCGAGGTTAAGCCCGAAGGCCTTTGTATTCAGTGTGCAAGGGAACTAAACGTCGGTCCTATTAACCAGATGATTGAAAAGCTCGGTATAAGCGACGAAGAAATTGAAGCCGCAACCGAGCAGATGAGCCAGTTTATGGAAAATATGGACGATTTTAATTTTGGCGACCTCGGCGAAATGTTTAACCCCGACAACGCCGACGGTGCGCAGACCCTTCCGTTTGCAAGCCTTTTCGGCGGCGAAGATTCAACAGGTACCGCCGAGGATAAAAAGGACGGTAAGCGTAAAAATAAGAAGCGCGGCAAAAAGAATGAGGAAACAAGAAAGTTCCTTAACAATTACTGTAACAATTTAACAGAGCGTGCAAAAGACGGCAAGATAGACAATATCATCGGCCGCGATAACGAAATCTCGCGCGCAATTCAGATTCTTTGCAGAAGAACGAAGAATAATCCCTGCTTAATCGGTGAACCCGGCGTAGGAAAAACCGCTATTGCCGAAGGTCTTGCAATTAAGATTGCCAGGGGCGAGGTTCCCGCAAGGCTTGCAGATAAGGAAATATTCCTTCTTGATTTAACCGCGCTTGTTGCGGGAACGCAGTTTAGAGGCCAGTTTGAAGGCCGAATTAAGGGCCTTGTTGACGAGGTTAAGAGTGAAGGTAATATCATTCTGTTTATTGATGAGGTTCATAACCTTGTAGGTACGGGCGACAGTGAAGGAACCATGAACGCCGCCAACATTCTTAAGCCTGCGCTTTCAAGGGGCGAAATTCAGGTAATCGGCGCAACTACCTTTAACGAATACCGTAAGTATATTGAAAAGGACGCTGCTCTTGAAAGACGTTTTCAGCCGATTAAGGTTGAAGAGCCCTCGATTGACGACGCATATAAAATGCTTGTAGGCATAAAGAAGTATTACGAGGATTACCATAAGGTACAGATTAACGACAGCCTTGTTTATAAGGCGGTAACTATGTCCGAACGCTTTGTTACTGACAGATACCTTCCAGATAAGGCTATCGACCTTCTTGACGAGGCCTGCACAGGCGCTAATCTTCGAAATCCTGCAATTAGTCAGTATCAAATCCTTTCTCAAAAGAAGGCGGATTTGCTTGAAAGCATAGAAAATCTTTCCTCACCCGAAGAGGGAAAGGAAATCGACTATGAAAAGATTTCCAATTTCAAAAGCGAGGTTATGAAAATTGACGCCGAGCTTCCCGAGCTTGAAGAAAAGGCGAAGGATAATCAGGTTCTTGAAAGCGACCTTGCAAGAGTAATATCTCTCTGGACGGGAATTCCCGCGCAGAAGGTTGAGCAGGGCGATATTAAAAAGCTTGCTCAGCTTGAGGATGAGCTTAAGGCGCATATCATAGGTCAGGATGAAGCGGTTGAAAAGGTTGCAAATGCGGTAAGAAGGGGAAGGGTTCAGATAAGCCCGAAGAAAAGACCGCAGAGCTTCATATTCGTCGGTCCTACGGGCGTCGGTAAAACGGAGCTTGTTAAAAGGCTTGCTGACGCGCTGTTTGACAGCCCCGATAATCTTATCCGCCTTGATATGAGCGAGTTTATGGAAAAATTCAGCGTTTCAAGGCTCATCGGTTCGCCCCCGGGCTACGTTGGTTATGACGATGCGGGACAGCTAACCGAAAAGGTCAGAAGAAAGCCTTATTCCGTTATTCTTTTTGACGAGATTGAAAAGGCGCATAAGGACGTTCTCAACATACTTCTTCAAATCCTTGACGAGGGAAGAATCACGGACGCGCAGGGAAGAACGGTTAACTTTGAAAACACGGTTATTATAATGACCTCAAACGCCGGATCAACCGACCAGAATACTATGGGCTTCGGCAAATCCGAAAAGGATATCACAAAGGACGTAACTATGAAGGCGCTTGAACGTTTTCTTCGCCCTGAATTCCTTGGCAGGGTTGATGAAATTGTTATATTCAACAATCTTTCAAAGGCTGATTTTGAAAAAATTGCCGTTCTTATGCTTGACGAGCTTGTTCCGAGCCTTAAAGATAAGGGCATCGAGCTAACGTATGACGAAAGCGTTCCTCTTTATCTTGCCGAAAATGCGTTCGGCTCAAAGAAGAACGCAAGGGGCCTACGCGACGGCGTAAGGCGCGAGGTAGAAGAAAAGCTTGCTAATGCGATTGTGTTCAATCAGGACGTAGATATTAAGAAAATCAGCTTAAGTGCTGACGATAAGATTGATATTAAAATAAATTAAAAAACTCTTGACATTTCGGCGCACATTAGATATAATAATGTGCGTCGCAAGATGCGGGTGTAGTTCAATGGTAGAATCCCAGCCTTCCAAGCTGGTCGTGTGGGTTCGATTCCCATCACCCGCTCCATTTTTGCGCTGTTAGCTCAGTTGGATAGAGCAACTGCCTTCTAAGCAGTAGGCCGGAGGTTCGAGTCCCCCACAGCGCGCCACTTTTTTGAATGTGTTGTCGGGGCGAGAAACGAAACACCGATTAGCAAAACCGAAGGTCGCAGCTCATCGGGAGAAACAGTCCGGCGGACTGTTTCGTTGTTGAGAAGAGAGTCCCCCACAGCGCGCCATTTAGATATGGTGGGATTGGCCTAGTTGGTTAGGGCGCGAGTTTGTGGCACTCGAGGTCATCAGTTCGAATCTGATATCCCACCCCATTTTTAATGATGGGGAGTAGCCAAGCGGTAAGGCAACGGACTTTGACTCCGTCATTCGTGGGTTCGAACCCCGCCTCCCCAGCCAATTGGTTTTGGGGCTAACTAATTTAATATGATCCACTAGCTCAGATGGCAGAGCACTTGACTTTTAATCAAGGTGTCCGGGGTTCGATTCCCCGGTGGGTCACCACAGTGAAAAAGCTCTAAAATGCTTGATTTAGCAAGGTTGAGCTTTTTTTCTTTTACTATTAATCAATAGTTTCACTTTCGTTTTTTTACATTATTTTATGTAGTTTTATTGATATATGTGTGACATTATATGTGACATTTTTATGTTTGATTTCTTAGGTATGCGAACTTTTTCTCCCTACTTATTTCTATCAACAACTTGGTGATTATAGATTTTCATCATTATTATCGCAGAAAAATAGCGCCTCTCAAAGAGAGACGCTTTAATACTATTCTAATCATAACTATTTCTTTTAAAGTTTTGCTGGATTCTTTTTTATCGTATATGTTAAGGGTTAATCGTTGTAAGTATATCTTTTGCCCATTTTATCGCATCGCAAAAAGCTTTCTTTCTCGTGTTCTATAACAATACTTTAATTTGCACATTGTATTCGTTAATATGTGCTAACACTGATATATTCTCGAACTCAACTAATAGTTAAAAATCAATCAGATTCACCCACTATGGTTATTTACTAATATAAGTACTTAATTATTGAT
>ONCR01000123.1 GCA_900316345.1 uncultured Eubacteriales bacterium
AATCAATAGACATATCGGCTAATTTGTTTTCTTTCATAAAAACCACTCCTTACAAGCTTATTGTAACACGGAACGATTATTATTACAATGATGTATCGACAAAGCCGAAATGATGTTTTCTCGCTATGCTCGAAAATGATGTTGTTCACTTCGTTCACAATGATGTGATGTTTGCAATAAAAAATGTGCCGTTAGGCACACATCATAAGCGCAGCGACATCACTGCGAAGCAACATCACTTGCCACAGGCAAACATCATTGAAATAACCTCACTTGTATCGCAAGTGAGGTTATTTCATGGTGGAGCATAGGGGACTTGAACCCCTGACCCCCACACTGCCAGTGTGGTGCGCTCCCAGCTGCGCTAATGCCCCGTTATTTGGTGGACCTGAAGGGGCTCTCTTCTCAACTATCGAAAGCTCCCCCGGAGCTTTCTCCCAATCTGCCCGCTGATTGCAAGCAGATTGGAGTTCGTTTCTCGCCCTTTGGTGGACCTGAAGGGGCTCGAACCCTCGACCTCCGCATTGCGAACGCGGCACTCTCCCAGTTGAGCTACAGGCCCGTTTCTTGTAAGCACTACAATTATATACGATTAAAAGAATAAAATCAATATCCAAATTAAAATTTATTATATAGTATTTCTATCATAAATATGTTATACTGAATTTAATATTATTCGGAGGAGAGGCTATGAAGCTTACGGTAATCGGCGGTGGCGGCGTGCGTTCGCTCTTTCTTGCAAAAAGCATTTCACAAAGGGCTGACGAGCTTAACATTGACACGCTTGTTTTTATGGATAACGACGTGGAAAAACTTAGTATTTACGGAAAAATGGCGCAAACGGCGGCAAAGCTAATTTGCCCGTCGCTTAATTTTCACATTACAACCGACGCGGTTGAAGCAATCAAAGACGCCGACTACGTTATAACAACAATCCGCGAGGGCGGCGACGAAATGAGAGTAAAGGACGAAAGAATCGCCCTTTCGCTCGGCGTGCTCGGCCAGGAAACGACGGGCGCGGCAGGGTTTTCATTTGCTATGAGAAGCGTATATGCCCTTAAGGAATACTGCGAGCTTGTTAAAAAATATGCAAAGCCCGAATGTAAGGTATTTAATTTCACCAATCCTGCCGGTGTTGTAAGCCAGACTTTACACGATATGGGTTATGATTTCACCTACGGAATTTGCGACGCGCCCTCGGGAATGCTTCGCTCCTTTGCGCTTCTTTACGGCGAAAACGAAAATGCCGCTGTCGGCGAAATTTACGGCCTTAACCACCTTAGCTATTTCACATCTGTTAAAATAAACGGCAAAGAGGTTTTAAACGAGCTTATTGAAAATGACGAAGCCTACGAAAAAACCGATATGCGCTATTTTGAAAAGAAGCTTTTAAAAGAGCGCGGCGCTATTCTTAACGAATATCTTTATTACTTTTATTACCGCGAAAAAGCACTTGATAACATTCTTAAAGCCGATAAAACTCGCGGCGAGCAAATATGTGAAATCAACAAAAAGATGACCGAAGAGCTTAAAGGCGTTGATATTGAAAACGATTTTGAAACTGCGCTTAAGATATTTGAAAAATGGTACGGTGAGCGTGAAAACAATTATATGGCAAGCGAAACCGGAGTAAAGCGTAAAAACAAATGGAGGTTCGATTTATTCAGCAAAGACAGCGGCGGTTATGCGGGCGTTGCGCTGAAATATATTGAGATACAGCAGGGCGGAAAAGAGGGACAGATGATACTTTGCACCGCAAATAACGGAGCAATAGACGGACTTAATGACGGCGATATTGTTGAAATCACCTGCGATATAACAAAGGACGGAGCGTTTCCCCACAGATTTGAGAATCCAAACGAGCAGAACCTTGAGCTCATACGGCGCGTTAAGATTTACGAACGCCTTGCGTCAAAGGCAATAAGGGAAAAAAGCGTTCAGGCGGCAATTGAAGCGCTTACCCTTCATCCGCTTGTTAATTCATATTCGCTTGCAACAAAGCTTATTAACGAATACCTTGAGCTTAACAAGCAATACACATCTGACTGGAGATAGATATGTCATTTATTACGGGAGCAGGCTCAACAAACGTTGACCTTATTTACGAAAATATAAAAAGGCTTCCTTCGCTCGGCGAGGAGGTTTTTTCAGAGGGCTTTTCGGTAAGACTCGGCGGCGGAATACCGGCAACGCTGATTAACCTTTCGCGCCTCGGAATAAAAACAAAAATCGCGACCGAGCTCGGAGGCGATATGTTCTCTCTTTTTGCAAAAGATGAATTTGAAAAGGCAGGAGCGTCGCTTTATAACCTTAAAGGAAAAAGCAAAATTCCGCTTACGGTTACCTCTGTTATTTCGCAAAAAAGCGACAGAACATTTTTAAGCTACAGCGGCTACACCGAACCGGACGACGAAATGAAGGAAGCGTTTTACAAGCTTTCAAGCGGAGCAAGAATAACGCTTATGCAAAAAAGCGGCTATACCGAGGTTTACCGAAAGCTTAAAAACGAAGGAACAATTTTAGTTCTTGACACGGGCTGGGACGATAATATGAGCCTTGAAAGCTATAAGGAATACCTTGAGCTTGCGGATTACTACACGCCCAACAAGGCGGAGGCGATGAAGATTACAAATACCGCTTCGCCTCTTGAAGCGGCAAAGGCCTTAAAAAAGCACTTTGAAAGAGTAATCGTTAAGCTTGACAGCGAAGGCTGTCTCGGCATTGACGAAAACGGAAAACGCTTTACCGTTAAATCAATAGAAAGCTTTAAACACGTTGATTCAACGGGAGCGGGCGACGCGTTTCTTGCAGGCTTCTGCTACGGGCTTTACAAGGGCTTTTCGTTTGAGAACAGCATTCTCGCAGGCAACGTTACGGGCGGAAAAGCCGTTACCGATTACGGCGCGCTGAGCGCATATTGCACGGAAGAAGAGCTACTCGGATATATTAAAGCATATAAAAAATAACGGACGCCCCGTTGGGGCGCCCGTCATAAAGAAGTTTTACAGACTGATTGAGAATGATTCTCTTTCGGTCTGTTTTTTTTCGGGATTTGTCTTTACAAATCCTATGCTCGCTAAAGTCCATGACATGATTTGTTATTATGAAAGTACTATGGTATAATGAACCCGACAAATCGGGATTTGTAGGGCGGTCGGTTATCCGTATCAATTGTAGGGCACGATGCCCACATCGTGCCGCGGCAAGGTGTAGGC
>ONCR01000013.1 GCA_900316345.1 uncultured Eubacteriales bacterium
AGGAATTCAAGTGCGCGGCTAAAGGCCTTGACGCGGCAGGCGTAACGCTTTCCGTTGACCTTAACCTCTATGAAACAGCCTCGTCAACAACACCGGTTACCATCGCAGAAAAGGAATACACTTTTGCAAACGATGAATTCAGCATCACCGTTGCCGATGAAATCGAACTCAACTTCTATGTTGAAAAGACTGATGATATCGCAAAGCTTGAGGTAACAAACTTCGACCTTGAAACCGAATCAACAGCTCACGGCACGGTTATCTATGATTCAGCTGATCTTGCCGGCCTTCTTGACGGAAGCCAGTACAGGGTAAGTGTTCCGCTTGCTCCCGCCCAGATACGCGACAGAATTTGCGTTCAGGTTATCAAGGCTGACGGAACCTACGGCAGAGCAATCGTAAAGACAGTTGCCGATTATTGCGAAGATATTCTTGCAAGCGGAATGGCTCAGAATATTAAGAACCTCGCTCAGAGCGTTCTTGATTACGGCAAGGCCGCTTCGGATTACTTCAATTACAACACGGACGCGTTCAGCGGTTATACAATCGTTAATGGTACGGCTTCGTTCGGCTCCTATAATGCAAGCAGCGCAAGCATCGGCATTACAACTGCCGAATACAGGGCAACCTCAGTTCCCGAAATGCGCTTCTATGTAACGGGCGTTGACGAAGAAACAGCTGCCGGAATGAGCATAAGCTCAAATATCGGCAACGCTTCCTTTGCTAAGCTTCCAGACGGAACAATTATCATTCAGGTAGTTGGAATTCCCGCTTCAAAGCTTGGTCAGGAAATCGTGCTTTCCGGCGACGTAACCTTGAAATACACACCGCTTAAGTGGGCAAAGGCGGCTTCAACAAACAGCAACGCAAAGCTTGCTGCTCTTGCAAACGCAGTTGCAAACTACAGCGCGGCAGCTAATGCATACTTTGGTTAAAGGAGGGCTTAAAATATGAGAAAGAATATGGAATATAAAGAGCCTGAATTCAAGGTTGTATTAACTAATGCTCATGACGTTCTTACCGCATCCGAATCGGCTGCGGGGCTTAACGTTGTAGGCATCGGCTGGGGTACGTCCTCCAGCGGCGAAGGCGCAGGCGGAATGGATTTCAATCTTTAACCGCTATGAAGAGAATTACTGTAGCGCTATTATTGGCGTTAATGCTGGTTTTATGCTCATGCAGTAATCAAACCGATAAAAACAAAGAGGGTGCTTCTTTTGAGGCATCCTCTGCGTTGGGTTTAAGCGGGGCCGAATCGGAAGCTCAAAGCGATGAAAACGGCAACGCTTCAACCGTTAAAAACGCCGATGACAATGGCGAAAACAGCCCCGGCATAAGGTTTGACGATGCGGACGGCGAAACCGAAAACGCCGACGAAAACGGAAAATCCGAAGCCTCGGATTCAGCCGAAAAGGGAAACAATGAAACTACAGGGGAAGACCTGAGCGAGGGCTCAGACGGCTTTGAGCTTCCGAAGGTCCCCGTTAACTGAGGCCGGCAAATTCATATTGTCGGCTAAAGTTAAAATTAAAAGCACGGGAGGACGAAATGAAAAGGTTTTTAATATTAATAAGCACATTTGTTATCGCTTCTATGTGCTTCACTGTCGCGGCGCAGGGCAGCGATGAATACGAATTACCTAAAATTCCCGTTGAACACGGCGAGCTCTCGACGGTTGACACCTCGTTTGACGCAAGCGGACTTCCGTTTGAGGATGAAAAAATCTCAATCACCGGCTGTACCGTAAAGGGGATAAAAAACGCTGTTTATTCGGGCAAGGCCATAACTGCGTCCGTAACCGTTAAAGACGGAAAAACAGTCCTCACCGAAAACACAGATTACACCGTAACCTACAAGAACAATAAAAAAGTAGGTACGGCAAGCATAATTATAAAGGGCAAAGGCAATTACACAGGCTCTTTAACAAAAACATTTACCATCTCCCCGAAGGGAACAACATTAGGCAAGCTGACCGCAGGCAAAAAATCATTTAAAGTAACCTGGAAAAAGCAAAGCAAACAGACAAGCGGATATCAGCTTCAGTACAGCCTTAAGAAAAACTTCAAAGGCGCAAAAACAAAAACGGTAACAAAAGTAAAAACAGTCAGGCTTACCGTTAAAAAGCTTAAGGCGAATAAAAAATACTTTGTTCGTATAAGAACATTCAAAACCATTAACGGCAAAAAATACTGCTCTTCATGGTCAAAGCCGAAGAGCGTTACTATAAAATGATCGGAGAACGGTTTATGAAACATTTTAAATGGTCGGCGGGTGTTTTGCTTTCCGTTATTGCGCTTTTCAGCGTGCTGACGGGCGCAAACGTAAACGCCCTTGCGGATACACGGTATGTTGAAGCAAGCCTTACCGTCGGCGAGAATATTGTTACAAATTACTATATTGATTACGGGCATTATAAGGCTCTCGGCGCAGATACTCTTTATTATTCCTATAACTCAACAAGTGAGGAAGAGGCTTACACGTTAAGCGAAACCACGATTGACCTTGATAATATAGGCGACGACGTAAGCCTTAGCGACGGGAAGATTACCTTTTCCGTAACTCAGGCGGCGGCGCAGCTTGCCGAGCCCGTTACAATAAGGCTTTATAATTCATCAAGCGATGAAACGGTTTACAGCTTAACCTACAGCGCAAAGGATTATTGCGATGACGTTATAGAGATGGATAATTCCGCGCTCGCACCTTATACTCAGGGCAGGGGAGCTTCAAGGCTCAAGAACGTGTGTAAGGCAATAATCGCTTACAGCAAGGCAACTCAGTCTGTTTTTACCGAATATATGGAAAACAGCGGCGCCGTTGAAATTGTTGACGATTATTCAGCAGAGCTCGGGCTTGATTCCGCTTCCTATGCTTCCGATTACAATAAGGCTACGGATAATATACCCGGCGAAAACGTTGCGTTTAAAACCGCTTCGTTTATCTGTACCTCGTCGTCAAAAATGCGCTTTTATTTCACCGTTAACGATGAAAGCGATACAACCTATTACGGCGACCCCGTAATTACCGGCCCCGGCGCAAGCTTTGAAAAGGGCTATACAACCGAAAACGGCATTAAATCCTACTATATTCAGGTTAACAATATAAAGCCTGTTGATTTTGATAAGAAGATAAGCGTATCCTATGCAGGAGCTTCAATTTCAATGAGCGTTCTTGACTATGCTTCAAGGATTATTTCGTTAAGCAACGATAACGAACTTAAAGGCCTTGCAAAAACGCTTATCGTTTATTATCAAAAGGCTGACGAATACTTCAACGCAGAAATTCATAATATGACCCCGATAGCCGCCGCCGAAGCAAGCTGTACCGAAACGGGCAATTCAGCTTACTATTACTGCGAGGACTGCGGAAAATATTTCACCGACGCTTACGGCGAAAACGAAACTACCGCTGAAGCAGTAACCATAGCCCCTCTCGGACACAGCTATGAAGCGAGCGTAACGGCTCCTACCTGCACGGAGCAAGGCTATACAACCTATACCTGCACCCGCTGCGGAGATACTTACACCGATGATTTCACCAACCCCGTAGCCCATACCGAAGCTGCGGCGGTAAGGGAAAACGAGGTTGCCGCAACCTGTACGGCTGACGGCTCGTACGATGAAGTAGTTTACTGCAGCGTATGTAATACGGAGCTTTCAAGAACACCGATAAGCACTTCGGCTCTCGGCCACGATTTCGGAGGCTGGGCAGTAACAACGGGCGCGACCTTAAACGCTGACGGCGTTGAAACAAAGAGCTGCTCGCGCTGCGGCGCAACCGAAACAAGAACGGTAAAGAACTTCTCGCTTAAATTTGAGAATACAGCTGATTATCTTTACAGAATCGGTAATGCAAATAACGTTACTCTCGGGGCGCTCTTTAATTCCGCAAGCGGCGCTGATATTACCGGCGTAACGGCAACCGTAACCAATAAGGCGGGCAACGCCGCGGGAACCTTTACGGCAAACGCTTCCGACTGGAGAAGCTCAACGCTCAAGTTTACGGGAACGGGTGTTGTAACCGTAACGCTTAAGCACGGCTCGTTTACCGCCGCAACCCTCAACCTTGAGGTTGTTGCCGCAACAAATACAACAACCGCCCTTGCGGTTACCTCGTCAAGAAGCGTTGTTCTTCTTAACGATATTTCAATAACCTCCGCATTAAGCGTTGCAGGCGGAACGCTTTACGGCAACGGCTTTACGGTTGATTCAACGGGGACCGTCAACTCGTCGGGCAACACCGTTTTAACAACCTATGCCGGAACGATTAACCTTTCGTCGGGAACGCTGAACAACGTTAAGGTTATCGGGCCGAACTTCAAAAATGCGGCTGTTTATTACAGCGATACCAATAACGTATTTACCGTTAAAACCTCGGGCGAATGCTATATCTATAATTGCTACATCGCTTATTCAAGGGCTCCGCTCGGCGTTTATAACAACAGCGGCGTTGCAACAACCGTTGAAAATACCGTTCTTGACGGCGGACGCTACAGCAACGCTTATATCAAATCGGGCGACCTTAACCTTCACAATGTAACAACAATCGCCCAGCCGAGAGAAACTATTAACGGCAATCTGCGCTGCGGTTTCGGTATTGTTATCAGCGATGAGGCAACCGATTCACAGATTACCGCAACGGGCTATCTTAAGCAGTATAACTGGGTAGGCAAGAGCAAGGATAAGAGCTATTTCTCCGGTGATAACGAAAACTCAACCGGAAATACGGCTATTTCAACTCTTTTTGACGGTATGTATTCAAAGGCAGGCGCGCTTACCGTTTCATATGGCGGCGATACCTATATTAACACGGGTATCCTTTGCCTTAACAATTCCGTTCCTCTTGCAACGGGCTCCGCTCTCGGCGCATATACTACGGTTAATCCTGTTTCAATGTCGGGAAGCTCGGCGTGGGCAATGGCGCCAACCGCGCTTGATTCGTCAAACGATTTCAAGTATTACGGTGAAACCGAATATGAGCCTACAGAGCAGATACCGACCGTTCCTTCCTTTAACTGGAATTATCCTTCAACCTACAAGGACGGCGTTATCAACCTTTCGTATGACGCGGGAAGCTCCGTAAGCTTTAACCCGAATATCCTTACCGCGAATAAGATGAACAATAACTTAACGGTTAAGTATTATATGAACGGTACGGAATATACGGGAAGCAGTATTTCGTTTAATAACGCGGGAACCTATACGGTTGAGTACAGAATTACCGACCCGTATAACTACGCCTCAGACGGCGTAACAACCTCGTCAAGAACGTATACTAAGAAGCTTAACGTTGTTGTTACCGAGCATGTTGCAAGCATATCCGCGCCTGAATTCACGTTCTACGATACAAGCGGAAGCTCGCTCGGCTCAAGGGTTGTTGAAATAGGCGGAGCCAAATACGTTATGCCAAACGTTACCGCAACAAGCGATACGGTTCAAAGCACAACGGTAAACGGAACAACCGTTTATTGCCCCGTTGTTAATTGTGCATTTAAGGATAACAGCTCGGATTTCAACTATATTTCACCGGTGTTTACAGGCGTAAATATTAAGAATTATACCGACGCTTCGGGTACGTCAACAACCTATAACAAATCGTCTGACCTTTCCGCGCTTCCGTCAGCGGATAACGCAAAGCTTGAATGGCTTACAACATGGACGGTTAACGGTAAATCAATGACCGACAGCTACCAGAAGAATTCAAGCTACGGCCTTGCGGCATATTCCGCTGCGATGGGCAAGGATTTGCCGGCAACAACAAAGGTTATTCAGTTTAAGTTTACCGCAGGCAACGGCGATGTTTATTATTACTATATCTATTACAGCGCCGCAGCTCATACCTGCCCGTCCTCCTGCGTAGCCGAGGGCTCGCTTGTTACTATGGCTGACGGAACAAAGAAGCCTATTGAGGAGGTTCAGCAGGGCGATATGGTTCTTACCTGGAGCTTCTGGAACGGATGCTACGAGGCTCAGCCTGTTGTTGTTAAGTGGAACCACGGAACTCAGGACTGGGAAATTCTTACCCTTAATTTCAGCGACGGAACATCGGTTCGCGTTATTAATGAGCACGGCTTCTTTGATACGGATAAGAATACCTACGCTTATATAACGCCTGAAAATGCAGAGAGCTTCGTCGGCGACAGCTTCGTAAAATGCAATGACGACGGAACCTACAACGAAACCGAGCTGACAGGCTATTCCGTTTCCGTTGAAAATACCGGCTGTTACTGTATGTTAACCGCGCATAATACGGATTTCATCGTTGAAGGTATGCTTTCAAATTCGGCGGAAACCTACTGCGAAGGCCTTTATGAATACTTCGAGGTAGGCGAAAACCTTAAGTATGACGAAGAAAAAATGAAATCCGATATTGAAACCTATGGCCTCTTTACCTATGACGACCTTTCCGCTTATGTAACAGAGGAGCAGTTTGAGCTTCTTAACGGCGCATATTATAAGGTCAATATAGAAAAGGGAATCTACACCTTTGATGAGTTCGTAAGAATGATTCAGACCTATATTGAATAAGGAGGATTTATGAAGAATAATTATAAAGAACCCGAATTCAATGTAGTTTTCACTTCAAAAGAGGATATTTTAACCGCCTCCGAAGAGCTTGGCTTCTCTTCCTCAAACGGATTCAGCGGCCCTGCTCAAAGCGTTAACTCCTGGGGCGGCCCCTCAACGGGTATCGAAATTTAATAAAGGCGGAGGGATTTGCAAAATGAATCTCTCCGCTTTTTATTACGTATATACTTAATTGCTATTTATACGGCGTTATGCTATAATGATTAAGTTAATAATTCAGAAAAGGAGAACCGATATGGAATTAATTCAAAGCTTTTCGGTTGACCACACGCGCATAGTACCCGGTATTTTCACAAGCAGGGTTGATTATTTAGGCGAATATACGGTTACAACCTACGACATAAGGCTGAAAAGGCCTAACATAGAGCCCGCGATTGACGTTGCGGCAATGCATTCGCTTGAGCATATTATCGCTACGTATCTTCGTAATGACCCTGATTGGAAGGACGAGGTTGTTTATTGGGGGCCTATGGGCTGCCTTACGGGATTTTATCTTATTCTTAAAGGAAACCGCACGCCGCAGGAGCTTTACACTCTTATGCTCGGCGCGTTCAAGGCGGTTGCCGAAGCCGAAGAGGTTCCCGGCGCGGCTCCCGTAAACTGCGGTAATTACCTTATGCATAACCTTGAAATGGCAAAATGGTACGCCGCGGAATTTGCCTCCTACCTTGAAGCAAATGCCGAAAACAGCGATATTTTTGAATATCCCAAATCAGAGCGACTTGTTATTCAGGACGGCCGCCATTTCTACGATTCATAGGCGTTTCGTCTAACTACTGTCTTAAAGCCGATATTATCGGGCTTACAACGCAGTATTATTACCAAAAAACGCCCCGTATGTTTGTAACTTCCTCTAATTGAAAACCTCTTGCAGGCAGAGTTATAATATAATAGGTTGTATTATATAAATACCCGAAAGGAGATTGTTTATGGAAAATACACTTCCCGTTAAGGAGGAACAGAAGCACGTCAAGATAAGCGAATTTGTTTTATATCTCGTTGCTGTTTTCTTCTATACGAATATGACGGGCATGATGGGCTCTTACAGAAACGACTACCTTGTTAACGTTTTACAGATTCCGTCAACAAAGCTTTCGCTTTATAATCTGCTTATAAGCGTAATTCCGTTTGTTATCAATTTCTTTATAGCTATGTATATCGACGGAAGAAAAATGGGCAAGGCAGGTAAATTCCGTCCGCTTGCGCTTATCGCGGCCGTGCCTATGGGCATACTTCTTGTTTTAAGCTTCGTAACGCCTAAAGCGTTTACGGGAACAATACTTATGATTTACCTTGTAACCGTTGCGGTTGCATGGTCAATAGCAAGTAACTTCGGCGGAACAACAAATATGGTTGCCGTTGTTATGACGCCTAATCTTAAGGAGAGGGATACGGTTATGTCCTTCCGCGGAATAGTTTCCGCCGTCGGCAATTCCGCTCCGCTTGTAATCGTTCTTGTTATCGGCATTTTTGCCAAGGATAAGGGAACGCGCTTCATTATCGGCGCGGCGCTTTGCAGCGTTGTAGGTATTATAGCAATGCTCCTCGGTATGAAGGCCGTTCACGAAAGGGTTGCCTATACTGCCGAAAAAAGAAATCCGCTTGTAGGCTTTAAGGACGTTCTCGGCAATAAATATGCATGGACGATTATTATTTCCGAATTTTTAAAGAGCTTTCGCGGAATAGCAACCTATATGGGCGTATTTATGGCGGGCGCGCTTCTCGGAGATACGGATAAATTCGTGCTCTTCGGCTTGCCTACGGGTATCGGCACGGCGGTAGGTATGCTTGCAATTAATTTCCTTCTTAAGAAGTTCAATTCAAAAGTGCTCTATATCGCAAGCGGCATTTATTCGGTAATAATTAACATTATTGCTTTTATTGTAGGATATACATATTTCCACAACCCGAGCAAAGTATTACAGATAATTTTTATCGCTTTTCTGTTCCTTATCGGCTTACAGTTCGGCGCGTCCAACCTTCTTCCCTCAATGTTCCAGGCCGACGTTCTTGAGGATATTGAGCTTAAAACGGGCAAACGTCTTGACGCAACCTTCCCGTTTGTAATCGGTATCGGAACGATGATTAGCGGAACTATAGCTTCAACCCTTGCTCCGCGTATTCTGTACGACGACCCTACAACGGGCTGGAAGTCAATTATCGGCTATATGCCCGGCCTTGTTGACGACACCGCGCAGTCGCTTGATTCAAAGGTTAAGCTTCTGTTTTTCTATACCGTTGTTCACGGAATTATGATGTTCCTTGCCGGCGTTCCGTTCTTCTTCTATAAGCTCACGGGCAAAACGAAGGAGGATATACATAACGCCGTTGTTGAACAGCGCAAAAAATTTGAAGAAGGATAATAAATAAGGGCAGTTCGTCTGAGCTGCCCTGTGTTTTATAAGAAAGATTATGAACAAAACTTTATTCTATACCAAACCTGCAAAATATTGGGAGGAGGCCCTGCCTCTCGGCAACGGCTCGCTCGGCGCTATGCTTTACGGCGGTTCAAAAACCGAAGTTATTTCGCTTAATCACGATACGCTTTGGACAGGCCACCCGAGAAGAATTACCAAAGACGGCGCGTTAGATGCGTATAAAAGAGCGCAGAGCGCGGCGCTTTGCGGCGATTATGAAAAAGCGCAGGGCGAAATTGAAAAGAATTTTTTATCCGTCTGGTCTCAGGCGTATATGCCCTTCGGCGATTTAATCATTAATTTCAATACGCGCGGCGTTAAAAATTACGAAAGGCGGCTTGACCTTTCCTCCGCCGTTTATGGAAGCAGCTTTGATACAGCCGCTTCGGGTTTTAAAAAAACAGCTTTCGTATCATTTCCGGACGGAGTTTTTGTTTACAGGGTTGAAAGCGAAACCGAGTTTTCGTTTAATGCGGAGCTTTCCTGCCCGTTAAAATCAACGGTGTTTTTTGAAAACGGCGACCTCAACGTTGACGGCGAATGCCCGTCCGACGCCGACACCGCAACGCCCGCCTATCCCTGCAACAGCCTTATTTATTCCGAAAAGGAAGAGGAAAGGGGCGTTCTTTTCCGCGGCGCGCTCAGGATTATTACCGACGGTGCGGTTAAGGAAAGCGGGAAGCATTTTGAAGTTGAAAACGCAAAATCCGCCACGCTTCTTTTCAGCATTAAAACAAGCTATAACGGCTTTGATAAATGCCCTGCAACCGAGGGAAGGGAATATAAAAACGCCTGCACCCACGTGCTTAACAAGGCGGAAGAACTCGGCTTTGACGGGCTTTTAAAGCGTCACACGGCTGATTACGGTGCGCTTTATGACCGCGTTTCGCTTTGCCTTACAGAGGATGAAATGCCCCTTGTTCCCACCGACGAAAGGCTTAAACGCTTTAATAAGGGCAATCCCGATAACGGGATTTATGAGTTGTTGTTTAACTTCGGGCGCTACCTTCTTATAGCCTCGTCAAGGGAGGGCAGCCTCGCAACAAATCTTCAGGGAATCTGGAGCAACAGCATAAAGCCGCCCTGGAACGCAAACTACACGGTTAATATCAATACCGAAATGAACTATTGGCCCGTTTTGCCCTGTAATCTGCCCGAGCTTATGCAGCCTCTTGCAGAGCTGATTAAAACGCTTTCGGTAACGGGCGAAGAAACCGCGAAGGAATTCTACGGCGCGGGGGGCTTTACCGTTCACCACAATGCGGATATTTGGGGCCACAGCGTTCCCGTTCACGGTAGCGCAAGCTGGGCTTACTGGCAGGGAGCGTCCGGGTGGCTTTGCCGCAGCCTTTATGAGCTTTACGAATACACTCTTGATAGGGAATACCTTGAAAAAACAGCCCTTCCTCTAATGAAAAAGGCGGCGCAATTCTATCTTGATATTCTTGTTGAGGACAGCGATAAAACGTTAATCGTCTGCCCCGCAACCTCGCCCGAAAACCGCTTTGAGCTAAACGGGCATAAGCTTTCCGTTTCAAAAAGCACGGCTATGATGAACGGCATCGTTCTTGATTTGTTCATCAACTTTAAAAAGAGCTGCGAATCGCTTGGTATCAGCGACGGATTTTATAGGGAAATCTGCGCGGCGATACCGAAAATCAAGCCCCTTTCAATCGGCAAAAACGGCGCGCTGCTTGAATGGAACGAGGAGCTTAAGGAAACCGAGGTTCACCACCGCCATGTTTCTCATCTCTACGCGCTTCACCCCGCAGGACTGATAACGAGGAAGGATAAAGAGCTGTTTGAAGCCTGCAAAAAAACGCTTGAAATCCGCGGCGATGACGGAACGGGCTGGAGCCTTGCGTGGAAGATTAACTTTTGGGCAAGGCTGCTTGACGGCAACCGCGCCTTAAGGCTTGTTGATAAGCTTTTAACCCCCGTTTATCCCGGCGCGCTCAACCGCGGCAAGGGCGGCGTTTATCCCAATTTGTTCGACGCCCATCCGCCGTTCCAGATTGACGGCAACTTCGGCGCGGTAAGCGGTATTTGCGAAATGCTTGTTCAAAGCGATGATGAAAATATTTATCTTCTTCCCGCCTTGCCCGATAGGTGGCCCGACGGAAACATTAAGGGCATTGCCGCCCGCGGAGGCGTAACGCTTGATATTGAATGGAAAAACGGCAAGCTTAAGTCCTACACCGTTCACGGTAAAACGAAGCTGAATATTGTAGTTTAATACTGAAAAGAGCTGTACGGATGTACAGCTCTTTTCAGTATTCCATTTTAAGCCTGAACAGCTTTTTGTTTTCGTTTTTTGTTCCCGAAAGGTAAACAAGGCTTTCTTTTTCGGTATATGCCAAATCAAAGCTTTCACCGTAGCGCGCTTCGCCCGAATATTCAACTGCAACGTATTTAGGCGTTCTTCCGCCTGAGGCAATAGAGGTAATGTCCTGCGCTATATCAAAATACCTTGTGTTGGTAAGGTGGCCGTTAATATCCGAATAGCTGAAGGGAACGGTAAACGTTGCAGCCTTGTCCGTTTCAATCGGCTTGAGCGGCTTCGGCAGGGGATATTCTCTTCCGGTAACATTACCTTCTATTGAAATTCCCTCGGAATCGGGGAAAACCATACCCCTTGTGTTTAAATCCATAAGCATCCAGAGCGCGCTGCCCTTAACTATGCATTCTCCGCCTTCGTCGTAAAGCTCGTAAAACCTCGGGAACATAACGTGCATGGTTTTTCCCGCCCACGAAACAAGCTTAACCCTCTCGTCATATTCGGGAAGGCGTTTGATTTCGGCGTGCTGAAGCGAAACTACCCATAAAAATCCACGGTCAAGCGTTTTTGCCCTGCCTGCGCCGAGCTGCTCCGTGTGGTGAATAGCCGCCTCCTGCATGAAAGTTAAGAGCTGTGAAACCCTTAAGCGGCGGAACATATCCACCTCACAGCTCTGAATTATATATTCCTTTTCGTAAAAATCCATTTTTATTCCATTCGCGATTCAAAGGCGGTAACAACATCGGAAAGGGTTGAAAGACCGTCCCACTCATCCTGAGGAACCTTAACGTCAAAATTAGCCTCAAGGCGGCAGATTATAAGTATCATACCCATGGAATCAATTCCGAGCTCCGTATTTATATTGGTGTTCTCGGTTATGGCTGTTCCCTCAAGCTCGGGCTGGCAGTCATAAATTGCGTTAATAATCTCCTGAAGAATTTCCTCTCTACTCATTTTTGCCATTTTTCTCTTCCTCCGTTTTTTGGATTTCCCATCTTTTTATTTTACCCGTAGCCGTTCTCGGAAGCGGCTTATCGGTGAAAATAACATCTGTAATGCGGTGCGCCCTCGGCGATTTTTTCATTAGCTGATTAAGCTTTTCAACTATTTCCTTTCGCTTTTCGGGCATTTCCTTAATAACAAGCACGGGCTTCGCCTTAAGAAGTATTACCGCGAGCTCCGCGTTTTCAAGCGCCTTTGAAATCTCGTGCTCAAAATCGGGAAGAAAGATTTTTGTTCCGTTTTGAAGAACAAGCATTTCCTTTTTTCTTCCCGTAATGTGAAGCTTTCCGTCAAGGTCAATAAAGCCTAAATCGCCCGAATGGAAAAGTCCGTCCTTAAGGGCCTCGGCTGTTTTTTCCCCGTCCTTGTAATAGCCCTGCATAATGCAGGTAGGCGCGCTGATTAATATTTCGCCGTCGGGCGCGATTTTAATTTCGTCGTCGGGGCAAATTTCCATTGCGTAAGGGTCGCCCGAAACGCTGATAGCAACTCCGGAGCTTGTTTCGGTTAAACCGTAGCCGAAGCTTATTTTTCTTCCCGAAGCCGTTGCTGCGGCGAGCACGTTTTCGGGGCAATCGCCTGCGCCGATTAAAATCAGCTTTAAGCTGTCGTTAAGAAGGTTTTGCTTAATAAGAAAGCCGAGCAGCATAGGCACAACGGAAACAGCCGTAGGCTCAAAATATTTTAAATCAAACGGCATATACCTTGCGCCCCGGCCGAGAGCCACCGCGCTTCCGCACGAAAGCCCCCAAAGCAGAGAGCAAACGAAGCCGAAAACGTGAGCCAGCGGAAGAAGGCACATAAGCACGTCGTTCTCTTCAAGCGGAAGCTTTGCAGAGCCGTTATAGGCGCTGTTGCAAAGGCTTTGCTCGGTTAATATGACCGCCTTTGACATACTTGTTGTTCCCGAGGTGAAGAAAAGTATTCGCCCTGCGTTTTTTTCAACGCCGTTTGTAAGGTGATTTGAATACCTCTTCACCGTTTCATCATCGCTGCTCCAAAGCATATCAACGTCCGAATGAACGATTTGTTTTGCAATTATATCGGGGGTAACGCTCTTATCGAGCATAACAAGCTGAAGCCCCGCGCCTGCCGCGGCAAAGATTGTAGCTATGCATTCGGGAGTTGCTTCGGTAAAAATGCCTATACTCGTTTTGCCGGTAAGCTTAAGCTCTTCGGCCTTTTTATCAACCAAGGCAAGAAGCTCGCCGTAGCTCATCTTAATTATTTGATTATTTTCATCAAAGATTAAGGCAGTTTTTCCGCTGTCTTTTTCAGAATAATAAGCAAGCATTTCCCTGAAGCTTTTAAATCTCATAGCGTTCACCCCGTTTTCTTTACTGTTTGATAGTATATTAACATACTTTTACGATAAAAGATAGAACTTTTAGAAAATATTTCAAAAAAGTAGTGCATTTTGATAAAAAATACTGTATAATATGTTTGCGATAATTTTATCAATCTAATTACGGAGGGAAATGTAATGGAAAAAGACATTCGCATTTGTATTATTGGCGGAGGTCCGGCAGGTCTTTCTGCAGGTATGTACCTTGAGCAGAAGGGATATGAAAACTATACTATCCTTGAAAGACTTGACCGCGTAGGCGGTAAGTGCTGGTCTCCTACTTATAACGGCAGACGTTATGAGATGGGCGCTATCATGGGCGTTCCCTCATATTACGCCGTTCACGATGTTGAGGAATTCTGCGGCTTTACACACGACGGCCCGAAGCTCAACAGAAACTATAAGGACGGCAAGGGCAACGTTATCGAGCCGTTCAACCCCAAGAAGAACATCACTAAGATTCCCCAGCTTCTTAAAATGAAGAAGCAGACCAAGAAGCTCGCCGAGCTCCTTGAAACCAAGTATAAGGGATACGACGTAAACGGCCACCGCGGCGTTGCAGAGGGAAGATATGAAGGCTTCTCACAGCAAAACGCAAAGCGCGAGCCCGTAAGCGGAAGCAACCCGAACCTTAAGGACCTTGCTATGCCTTTCAAGGATTGGTGTGAAATGAACGGCGTTGAGCTTACTCAGAACGTATGGCTCGGCCCCTTCACCTCCTTCGGTTATGGCTATTTTGATGAAATTCCGGCTGCTTATGTTCTTAAGTATCTTGACTTCCAGACAACGATGAACTTCGTTAACGTTAACCTCTGGACCTGGAAAGACGGAACTCAGTCAATCTGGGAAAGACTTAACGACCATCTTAAGCACCCTGCAAGACTTAACTCAACAATCGAAAAGGTTGAGCGTAAGGACGGTAAGGTTTACGTAACAGTAAACGGCGAGGTTGAGGAATACGATAAGATTATCGTTACCGCTCCTCTTTACATCCCGAACAAGCGCGACGACGGCCAGATCGGTATGGTTGATTACTTCGACGCACGCGACGATGAAAAAGAACTCTTCTCAAAGATTGATTACGAGCGTTACGACGTTCTTGCTGTTGAAACAAAGCCTGAGGACCATCCGGAAATCTCTTACTATGTATTTGATAATATGACTCCCGAAACCCTCGGTAAGCTTATGGTTTACTATCGCCGTTGGAAGGATACCAAGGACCAGGTTATCACAACCTATGCTCTTCGTAAGCATAAGAACAGCGCTGAAATTCCTTATGAGGAATGTAAAAAGCAGGTTCTTGAAGACCTTAAGACGATGCACAATCCTGCTTCCAACGTTGTTAACGAGTGGAGCGTTTACTACTTCCCGCACGTATTCAGCGATGATTACGCAGCTGGCTGGTACGATAAGGTAGAGGCTATGCAGGGCAAGTACGATACTTATTATGCAGGCGAAGTTATGTCCTTCGGCGACATGGACGAAACCGCAGAATATTCAAGAGAGCTTGTTGAGCGTTTCTTCTAAGATAACAGAATAAAGCTTTCAGCAGGGGAGGGGCATGTCCCCTCCCTTTTTCAAAGATGAAAACAGAAAGGATTAATATATGAGCTTTTTTAAAGACCATTATGATGTTGTTATCATCGGCGGCGCGCTTTCGGGTATGTCAACCGCTCTGCATCTGCAGGATAAGGGCGTCAAGGATATCCTCATTCTTGAAAAGCACAACCTTCCCGGCGGTCTTGCAACCGATTTTGTAAGAAACGGCTTTGAAATTGAAGCAACTCTTCACGAAATGATGTCAATAGGCAAGAAGGGCAACCGCCTTAAGGTAGGCCAGTTTTTTGACGATATGGGCGTTGATATTGACTGGCTTCCCGTTCCCGAATGTTACCGCGTTGCGCTTCCGAATTCGGGCATTGACGCCATTATTCACGACGGCTATGAAACTGCCGCTAAAGAGGTCGACGCCGTTGTTCCCGGCAGTTATGAAAAGGTGCATGAGCTTTTCCTTCTTTGCCGCAGGGTTTACGACAGTATGAACGTTCTGTCCGTAACTCCGATGAGCAAGCTTCAAATGCTTCTTAAGCACCCCGATTTTGTTAAAACCGTTGGCTATTCGGCAACAGAGGTTATCAATACCTTTAACCTTCCGAAAAAGGCGGTTGAAATGATTACGCCTTACTGGATTTACGTAGGCAACCGTATGGACGACCTTCCGTTTACAATTTACGCTTTTCTTATGGCTGACTATCTTACCGGCAGCTATGTTTGCCGCGGCTATTCTCACGAGATGAGCATGAAGATGGAAAAGAAAATTGAAGAAAACGGCGGCCAGTTCGAGTTTAAGCAGGAGGTTGAAAAAATCCTTGTTAAAAACGGCAAGGTTTACGGCGTAAGAACCAAAAACGGCGACGAAATCCACTGTGATTACGTTGTTTCCGCTCCGTATCCTAATAAGGTTTATACCCAGATGATTGAACCGCTAAGCGAGGTTCCAAAGGGAGCTATCAAGCTTATCAACGGCCTTCATCTTTCGGTTTGCCCCGTTTCGCTTATCGCCGTTCTTGAGGGAACTCCCGAAGAAAACGGCCTTATGAACTATTCAACTTTCTCGGGCTCAACGATGGATACCAATAAAATCTGGGAAAACTATAAAAATATTACTGAGCCTTATAATTATATTACCACCATCTGCCTTAACTATGCTAACCCCGATTGCGTTCCGAAGGGCTATACCCAGGTTTCAATAACCGCCCTTGTTCCCGTTACCGCATTTGAAGGCGTTAAGGAGGAGGATTATTTTGACCTCAAGCGCCGCCTCGGCAACGAGATGATGGAGGAATACATTAAGATTTCGGGCGTTGATTTCAGGGATAATATTACCGAGGTTGAAATTACCACCCCGATGACTATTTCCCACTATGTAGGCGCATGGAAGGGAAGCATTTACGGCTATACCCATTCTATGGATAACCACGCTGTTGCCCGCCTCGGCATGAAGGAGGAGGACCACTTTATTGAAGGCCTCGAATTCAACGGCTCGCCGGGTATGTCAGGCAACGGTATGGGCCCGGCCGTAACCAACGGCAGAGCTGCAGCTAAAGCAATACTTGAAGATATGGCAAAGAAGGAGGGCGCAAAATAATGGCAAAAAGCATTAAAGTTAAAGGCTTTCTTAAGGATGTCGGTGGCGCGTCAAGAATTACCGCGTTAAGGCATCAGGTTATTGAAAACGCCTCCGACGTTCCGCAGCCGAAGGATTTTGTACGCGAGCTTGCGGATAAGCTTCACCCTGCAAAAATGGAATTTAAGGTTACCCTTATTAAGGATACTTCGCCGACTTCAAAGCTCTTCCGCCTTGAATCTACCGACGGTCATATTCCCGTATTCCAGGCAGGCCAGTATATCAACTTCCGCCTTAAGATTGGCGACAGTCTTCTTACAAGGCCTTATACAATCAGCTCAGCACCCTATGAGGCGCGCGGTGAAAACGGCTACGTTGAGGTTACAATAAGAAGAAACAGGCCCTATCTTGTTCCCGATTATTTCTTTGATAATGTTAAAGAGGGCGACGTTTTAGAGGCTAATATGCCCTTCGGCTTCTTCTATTGGGAACCCCTACGCGACAGTAAAAACATCGTTGCCCTCGCAGGCGGCAGCGGAATTACCCCCTTCCTTTCAATGGCAAGGGAAATCGCCTTCGGTAAAATGAAGGGTTGTAAAATTACAATCATCTACGGCTCGGTTAATTCAAAGGACATCGTTCTCAAGGATGAGCTTGCAGAGGTTGAAAACGCCTGCAGCGACGTTAAGGTTGTTCACGTTCTTTCCGACGACCCCGAATGGGAGGGCGAAAAGGGCTTTGTAACCAAAGAGATTATTGAAAAGTATTCGGGCGAGGATTCGACCTATATGTTCTGCGGTCCGCTTCCGATGTATAATCTTATCGCCAAAACCATTAAGGAAATGGGCGTAAGGGAAAAACGCTTCCGCCACGACGTTATGAATAACCCCGTTGATTCAACAAAAATCCCGGGTTATCCCGTCGGCAACGAAACAAAGACCTTCAACATTACGGTTGTTCGCGGCATTGAGGAAACTGTTATCCCCGCAAGCGGTAACGAGCCTGTTGCCGTTGCGCTTGAAAGGGCGGCTATCCCCGTTGATACCCATTGCCGCTGCGGCGAATGCGGCTTCTGCCGAACTCAGCTTCTTGAGGGCGAAATCTTTGTTTCCCCGATGGGCGACGGAAGAAGAATGATGGATAAGGAATTCGGCTGGTTCCACGCCTGCGCTTCCTATCCTACGTCCGATTTAAAAATCAAAATTCCGATTATGTAAATCAACTTACGGGAGGGTTTTTGCCCTCCCGTTTTACTGTTTTAAAGCGTATAACTTTTTGTTTGCCTATTGAAATTGTTCTATATTTATTCTATAATATATTTAACTAATTAAGCAGTTTTGTCTTTTAACTGTAAAAACGGAATAAGGAGAAATAGTTATGCCAAGAGACGTTAACCCTGCCATTCACGTTAATGACTGGGATTTCCCTCACGAGGATTACCATTGCGATGACCCCGAAAAGAAAAAGCTTGTAACAAAGCTTGCTCTTATGATTACGGATAATATTCCGCGTAAGCTTCCCGGCGGTATGAAGGAAAACCATATGGATTTCTGGATTCTTGACCGTCTGCTTACCAAGGAAGAGGTTAAGTTTATGCTTAGCTTCAAGAAAAGAAGGGTTCCGCTTCGCGTCGGTGAGCTTGCAAAAAGAAACAATATGAGCGTTGAAGAGGCTCAAAAGATAATTGACCATATCCTTTGGATAGGCCTTCTTGAACAGAACAGAGAAAATGAGGACAGAGAACGCCAGTTCTTAATCCCGAAATGGGTTGTCGGCTCGGGCGAATATATGGTTGAGCATAAAACTCTTCCCGATACCAATCCCGAGGTTGCAACAATGTTTAACCTCGCTCCGCAGGAGCCGCTTGAGCTTGCTTCAAAGCTTATTCCTCCCGGGGGCGCAGGTATCGGTATGCACGTTATCCCCGTTGAAAAGGCTATTGAGCACGAAAGCCAGTCCGTAAGCGTTGAGCATCTTTCTCATTGGCTTAATAAATACGATAAATTCTGTTCAATGGTATGCGCCTGCCGTAAGGCGCAGCGCTTCCGCGGCGAGGGCGTAGGCGATATTGAAGGCCATATGTGTATCGCTCTCGGAGATATGGCTGAATTTCTTGTTGAATCCGGCAAGGACGCCCGCTACATAACAAGGGAAGAAGCGCTTGAAATTATTCTTCGCTCCGAAAAGAAGGGCTATGTTCACCAGATTACCAACCTTGACGGCCCCGATAAAATAGTAGGTATCTGTAACTGCTCTCCCGGCAGCTGCTACGGTCTGAGAACCTCCCAGCTTTTCAATACCCCGAATATGTCGCGCTCCGCATACAGAGCTCACGTTGAGCCCGAAAAGTGCGTTGCGTGCGGAAAGTGCGTTGAGGTTTGCCCTGCAGGCGCCGCGAAGCTCGGCCAGAAGCTCTGCAAGGCTGACGGCTCAAAGGTTGTTTATCCTATGCACGACCTTCCGGACGACCTTCCGTGGGGCGAGGAGCAGTGGGATAAGGACTACCGCGACCATAACAAGATTAACTGTTACGACGAGGGTACGTCCCCCTGTAAAACCGCCTGTCCCGCCCACCTCGCAGTTCAGGGCTACGTCAAAATGGCGGCTGAGGGAAGATATAAGGAGGCTCTTAAGCTTATCCGCCAGGATAACCCGTTCCCGGCAGTGTGCGGCGCGGTATGTAACCGCCGCTGCGAGGACAGATGTACAAGAGGCCTTATTGATAAGCCCGTTGCTATTGATGAAATTAAAAAATTCCTCGCTTATCGCGAGCTTGACGCAGGCGATGACTATATTCCCGAGGTTTGCTATAACGGCGTAGGCGAGCAGTGGGACGATTATAAAATTGCAGTTATCGGCGCAGGCCCCGCAGGCCTTTCCGCCGCATATTACCTTCGTACAGAAGGCTATCCCGTAACCGTATTTGAGCGCGAAAGCCGTCCCGGCGGAATGCTTACAAACGGAATCCCGAATTTCAGGCTTGATAAAAAGGTTGTTGAGGCTGAAATAGATATAATCAAAAAGATGGGCGCTGAAATCAGGTGCGGCGTTGAGGTTGGTAAGGACGTTACTCTTGACGAGCTCCGTGAGCAGGGCTACAAGGCGTTTTACGTTGCTATCGGCCTTCAGGGCGGTAGGCTTGCAGGCGTTGACGGCGAGGATGCAAACGGCGTTGAGAGCGGCGTAAGCTTCCTCAGAAGAATTAACCTTGACGAAAGCATTAAGCTTGACGGCGACGTCGTTGTTGTAGGCGGCGGTAACGTTGCTGCCGACGTTGCAAGAACGGCTGCACGCGCCGCAAGCGGTAAGGTTAAAATGCTTTGCCTTGAACAGAGAGATGAAATGCCTGCGGCTAAGGATGAAATTGCCGAGGTTGAAGAGGAAGGCATTGAAATCCTTAACGGCTGGGGCCCGAAGGAAGTTCTTAAGGATGAAAAGGGCAACGTTAAGGCTATCGTGTTTAAAAAGTGCGTTTCGGTATTTGACAGCGAACGTCGCTTTGCTCCCGTTTATGACGAGGAGGATACCTTAACCGTTGAATGTAAAAACGTTCTTATGGCTATCGGCCAGAGCGCTGAATGGGGCGACCTTCTTAAGGGCTCAAAGGTTGAGCTTAACAGAAACGGCACTGCCGTTGCCGACCCCGTAACCTACCAGACGGGCGAGCCCGATATCTTCGTAGGCGGCGATATTTACCACGGCGCGCGCTTTGCGATTGACGCTATCGCAGAGGGTAAAGAGGGTATGGTTTCAATAAACCGCTTCGTTCATCCCGGCCAGTCCTTAACCATCGGCAGGGATTTAAGACAGTTTATTGAGCTTGACCGCGACGATATTCTTGTTGATTCCTATGATAACGCTGACCGCCAGGCTCCCGGAATGAGAGACGGCGACCCGCTTAAAACCTTTGACGACCTTCGCCTTCCGTTAACCGAAGAGCAGGTTAAGGCAGAGGCTAACCGCTGCCTCAGCTGCGGCGCAACAACCGTTGACCTTAACCAGTGCATAGGCTGCGGACTTTGCACAACGCGCTGTGAGTTTGACGCTATTCACCTTACGCGCGATATTCCTCAGGCAAGCGAAATGCACACAGCCGAGGAAATGATGAAGGTTGTAGGCCCCTATGCTCTTAAACGCGAAATGAAGATAATCAAGCGCAGAATGAGAGAAAAAAAGGCGGCTAAAAAATAATAATTAACGTAGGGGAGGGCCTCTGTGCCCTCCCTGTTGTTTTTAATAATTATTTATATTATAATATTGCAATATGTACCGGTTTAGATTATAATACATTTGTATAATTATAACTTTGTTATTTTTATGTCAGACGAATGGAAAAGGAGATTGGCTATGCCTGAAATTTATGACAAAATGCCCCATACCAAATCAAAGTATGACGGCGAAAAGGAAAAGAAAAAGAAGTACGCCAAGCTCGGTGCAAAAATCACCGATAACGTTCCTCATAAGCTTTTCGGCTTAAAAACAACCGATGAAGAGTATTGGGGCCTTCGCGAAATCCTTAATGAAAACGAGGTCGAAATTGCCTTATCAATGAAGCAGCGTAAGTGGTATACCAAAGAGCAGCTTTATGATATGAATAAAAGCAAGATGGACGAAAAGACCTTTAAGGAAACCCTTAACCTTCTTTGCGTTCATGGCTTTGTTGAATACGATTACGGCGACCATTACGATGATAACGGCCCGATTGAAGGCGCGCCGAAGGAACTTCGTTACAGAACAAGCTATTTTGTTCCCGGAAGTGCGGAGCTTTTTAATTCATCGGTTGACCGTATCAAGAACAATCCGCCTGTTGCAAAAATGTTTGAGCGTATGACCTTCCTTCCCCTTGAGCATATCACGTCTATGATTATGCCCGGCGGTAACGGCATCGGTATGCACGTTATCCCCGTTGAAAAAGAGGTTAATGCAAGCAGAGAGGCAATGAGCATTGAAAAGCTTTCATATTGGCTTCAGAAATATGACGGCCACCTTTCGGCAGGTATCTGCTCCTGCCGTTATTCCCGCGCGGAAATCGGCGAAGGTTGTACCGATGACGGCGATGATTGGTGTATCCAGGTTGGCGATATGGCCGATTATACCGTTGAAACGGGCAGAGCGCATTACATAACAAAAGAAGAGGCCCTTGATATCCTTCAAAAGGCTGAGGATAACGGCTACGTTCATCAGGTAACCAATATCGACGGCGAGGACCATATTTTTGATATTTGTAACTGTAACGTTAAAATCTGTAACGCTCTTCGCACCTCGCTTCTTTTCAATACCCCCAATATGTCAAGAAGCGCGTATACAGCTAACGTAACAAAGGAAAACTGCGTTGCCTGCGGACGCTGCGTAGAGGTTTGCCCTGCAGGTGCGGTTAAGCTCGGTCAGAAGCTCTGTCAGAAGGACGGAACCGAGGTTAAATATCCCAAAGCCGTTCTTCCGGATAAAATCCGCTGGGGCAAGTATGCGTGGGATGAAAACTACAGGGACACCGCAAGGGTTAATACCCATAAAACGGGTACTGCTCCGTGTAAAGCCGCCTGTCCGGCTCACGTTCCGATTCAGGGTTATCTTAAGATGGCTAAGGAGGGCCGCTACGACGAGGCTCTCGCTCTTATCAAGCTTGAAAACCCGTTCCCCGCAATCTGCGGCAGAGTTTGTAATAAGCGTTGCGAGGACGCCTGCACAAGGGGAACGATTGATAAGCCCGTAGCTATTGACGACGTTAAAAAATTCCTTGCAGAGCGTGACCTTCACGCCGATACAAGATATATTCCCAAGAAGATTACAAAGCGCGTAAGCGGCGAATGGGAAGAAAAAATCGCCATTATCGGCGCAGGCCCCGCAGGCCTTTCGGCGGCTTATTACCTTGCAACGATGGGCTATAAGCCAACCGTATTTGAAAAGAACGAAAAGCCCGGCGGAATGATGACCTACGGCATTCCCTCCTTCAAGCTTGAAAAAGACGTAATCGATGCTGAAATTGATATTATCCGCGCTCTCGGCGTAGAGATTAAATGCGGCGTTGAGGTTGGTAAGGACGTAACCATAAATGAGCTTAAGGAGCAGGGCTACGAGGCCTTCTATATTGCAATCGGCTGCCAGGGCGGAAGACTTCCCGGCATAAACAATGATACTGCCGAGGGCTGCGAAATTGCCGTTAAATTCCTTGAAAAGGCGCTTTCGGATACAACTAAGGACCTCAGCGGCGACGTAGTGGTTATCGGCGGCGGCAACGTTGCTATTGACTGTGCAAGAACCGCAATGCGCAAGGGCGCAGATAAGGTTTCAATGTACTGCCTTGAATCGCGCGAAACCATGCCCGCTTCTCTTGAAGAGATTGATGAGGCTGAGGAAGAAAACGTAATCATTAACGCAGGCTGGGGACCGAAAGAGGTTCTTACCGATGAAAACGGCAAGGTAAGCGGAATAGTTCTTAAACGCTGCCTTTCAACCATTGACGAGGCTACGGGCAAGTTCTCGCCGAAGTACGATGAGGATGATACCGTTACCGTTCCCGCAAGCAAGATTGTTTTCGCTATCGGCCAGGCTATAGAATGGGGCAAGCTTCTTGAGGGTACAGCCGTAACCTTCCACCACGGTAATTATCCCGTTGCGGATTCCTTTACATACCAGACCGCTGACCCGTGTATTTTTGTAGGCGGCGACGTATTCACGGGCCCGAAGTTTGTTATTGACGCTATCGGCCAGGGCCACGAGGCTGCTGAATCGCTTTCAAGATTCGTTTCAAAGAACAACGTTTCCCAAACTCTTGCAAGGGACCGCCGTTACTTCAAGGAGCTTGATAAGAACAATATCGCCATTGATTCTTACGATACCGCTCAAAGGCAGGTTCCGCCCGTTGACGAAAGCATTGATTATAAGCACGGCTTTGTTGATAACAGGCTCATCTTTACCGAGGAACAGGTTAAGGCCGAAACCTCACGCTGCCTGAGCTGCGGCGCAACGATTGTTGATGAAAACAAGTGTATCGGCTGCGGCCTTTGTACAACCAAGTGCGAATTTGACGCTATCCATCTTGTACGCGACCATCCGGACGCTTCCAATATGAGAAGGGCAGAGGATAAGGTCGGCGGACTTCTTTCCTACGCTATCCCGAGAGCGTTTAATATCGTTCTTAACAGCGGCAGCGAGGAAGCTAAGATGATGCGCAAAAAGCGTAAGGAATATAACAAGGCTACAAAGGAATTCCGTAAAACTCATCCTCATACCGGTAACGGCGTTGATATTGAAGAGATGATGAAAGATTAATGTACGGGGGTAAACATCGTGCATGAAATGGGAATAATCATTAACCTTGCAAGAACGCTTGATGAAACCGCAGAGGAACAGAATATCGTTAACATAGGTAAGGTAACGCTTCAGGTTGGCGAGGTTTCGGGAATAATGACGGATTTGTTCGTTGATTGCTGGAACTATTTTAAGGGAAGGCATCCCGTTCTTAAGGACAGCGAACTGATTCTTGAAACTATCCCCGCCGTAACCTATTGCTCAAGCTGTGAAAAAACCTATGAAACGGTTAAATACGGCAAGGAATGTCCGTATTGCCACAGCGGCGAAACCTGGCTTGTTCAGGGTAATGAGTGTATAATTAAAGAAATCGAAGCCGAAACTGCATAGCTTTCGCTTCATAAATGACAGCGGCTCACGGGTTTACCTGTGAGCCGTTGCTTTTATATTTAAAAAGAATAATTGTTTTAATCAAAGCAAATATTTATAAAAATATAACCCCCTACGGGGGTTGCGTGAGGGCGGTTTGCGTTTTATAATTATATTATCTTAATTAAGGAGGAAAGTTTTATGGCATGTTTTATAGTACCTGCAGCTGAAGCAATCGTCGTAACGGCGGCATATCTTGCAGCTAAGAAGTCGGAGCAGAAAATTCAGGCTCCGAAGCTTGCAGACGGCAATAAGTTTGCACAGGATGAGGTTAAAATCACCTGGTCAAAGCGCCTTTCGTGGCTTATGAGTCTTCTTTGGGGCGGTGTGCTTCTTCTTGCGTTTGAGCATTTCTGGCACGGCGAGGTCGTTCCGTTCCCGCCCTTCCTGTCGGCGATGGCGTCGCCCGACGACACGGCTGAAATGCTTCACGAAATGGCAACCGTAGGCGTTTCAATGGCAATAACCGTAACCGCCGTATGGGGCGTTATCTGCGCCGTTGCCGAGGCAAAGGTTAAGGCAATCAGAAAGAGCCTTAAAAAGAACGCCGCATAAGGAGGTTTAAAAATGACCTTACTTATAACCGTTATTGCGGCGATTATTGCAACCGTTGTTTGGTATATTAACGAGAAGAGGGATACCTATAAGCTCGGAACGCTTTCGCTTATCTATTGGGGCGCTTCGCTTATGTGGTTTATGGATTTCGTTTTTGAATATGCAGAGCTTAAGGCTGATTATTTCGTTCAGGAATTTGCGGATATTCTTAACGATTCACTTCTCGGGCTTGCGGTTGTCGCCCTCGGTATGCTTGCGTGGCTTGTTATTATTCTTATCAAAGACCCCAAGGGCGTTTTCAAAAAGAAGTTTATTAAAAAATAAAACCCTGCAAACACAAAACAGACTGAATTGTGGTGTCCGCCATAATGAAGTTAATATAAAAAAAGCCTTCCCCTTGAGGGGAAGGTGGATTGCCGAAGGCAAGACGGATGAGGTGTAAATGTGAACAAAACCAATAATCCGATACTAAAGCCATATGCGCAGAAGCTACGTAGAGAAATGACAAAAGAGGAACGGCATTTGTGGTATGACTTTCTGAAAGGACTACCCGTTACCTTTAACCGTCAAAAGGTTATCGGAAACTATATCGCCGATTTTTATTGTGCTTCATCAAAACTGATTATTGAGCTTGACGGTTCGCAGCACTATGAAGAAAGCGGCGTTGAGTCAGATAAAAAACGTGACGAGTATTTAGAAAACCTTGGTTTATTGGTTTTAAGATATTCAAATGAGGACATTAATCATAATTTTGACGGCGTATGCGAGGATATTTTAAAACGATTATAACACCTCATCAGTTTCGCTTTGCTCAACAGCTTCCCCTCAAGGGGAAGCCTTTTTCTTTTTCCGGATTTGTCTTTACAAATCATATGCTCGCTGCAGTATATAACACCGGTAACTTGAAAAAACATACCTACATGCTATAATATACTCAAATATATTCTATTATGGAGCGGATTAAAAAAATGATATTAACAGTAAATGAAAATATACAGTTAAAACCTATTGACAAAGAAAACGCCGAACTTCTTTTTCCGTTATTCAAAGCCGATTTAAAAGAAATCTGTCGATGGTTTCCGTTTGATGAAAACTATCAACTCAATTATGATTTTTCATATGTAGACGAAAAAGAACCGCCGTTTGACGAAACTTTCGTGATATATTATAATTCCAAGCCATGCGGAAGAGTAGGTTTATATGATTATGATGAAAATAATAAAGAGATATTTCTGTACTATTGGGTCGCTTCTCCGTACAGAAGAAAACGAATTGCGTTTAATTCTGTTAATGCCGTTTTAGATTATCTCAAAAATTTGGGGATTAATTCCGTTTTATTTGATGTGAAAAAAGAAAACAAGAATAGTATTTTACTTATAAACAAAATACCAAATACAAGTATAGTAAGTGAAGCTAACGACGTATTGATATATTCACATTTGCTTTAACGGCAGTTAAAATGTCATATTAAAAAGAAGGTTGACTGAAAAATCCGTCAACCTTCTTTGTAACAGACGCCCCAATCGGTCTGTTTTTTTGTTTGTAATAATTTTTTACTGCTTAAGCATTTCGCGCGCTTCAAAAAGGGAAATGTCATTTTCAAGCGCAAGGCGTTTAAGGTCCTCAAATTCCGTTTTTTCTCTGTGCGTTCCGTAGCCGTCGGAGCGCTTTATTGTTACGCCGCTTTCCTCTTTAAGCTCTCGGCTCAGCGTGTAGCGGCTCGGGGTGTATTTTCTTATTCCTATGGTTGTTGTGTGCTTAAATATCAGAGAAGCAAACTTTTCCTCCTCGCTTTTTTTACAAAGCACGGTGAAAAGGTAGGCAGGCCTGCCTTTTTTCATAATTATCGGCGAAATGAAACAGTCAAGCGCGCCTTCGTCAAGCATTCTTTCCATGGCAAACGCGGCCTCCTCGCCCGTTATATCGTCAATATTGCATGAAAGCTCGCTTACCGTTTCGCTACCCTCAAATGAAAAAACGCGAAGAATATTTGCTCTTTCAAGCTGCTTCGTTCCGCAGCCGATACCGATTTTTAATACGTTCTTCATTTCGGGCTTTTCGGTGAATTCATCGGTGAAGTATTTCAAAACGGCGGCTCCCGTAGGAGTGCAAAGCTCCGTTTGAATTTCGCTTTTATAATACGGAACGCCCGTAAGGATATTTGCCGTTGCAGGCGCAGGCACGGGAAGAACGCCGTGAGCGCATTTAACAGTACCGTTACCTACGTTAATAGGGGAGGCGTATATTTTTTCGGCGTTAAGCCTGTTAAGAAGATACGCCGTCAGCGTAATATCCGCAATGGCGTCAAGCATTCCGAGCTCGTGAAAATGAATTTCGCCTACGGGCTTGCCGTGCGCCTTGCCCTCTGCTTCTGCGATTATTCCGTAAATGTTTATAACGTCTGTTTTAACCTTGTCGCTTATATTGAGCGCTTTTATAATCTCCTCGGTTTCGGCAAGCGTTCTTCCGTGGTGATGATGGTGATGCTCCTCCTCGGGCTTTTCCTCTTCGCCGCTGATTACAATTTTAAGCTTTGAGCCCGTAATTCCGCATTGCTCGGCGGTGGTGTATTCTATTACTGTATGGGGAAGGCCGAGGGAATTAAGCTCTGATATGATTTCGTCCTTGTTTTCAAAAAGACTTACCAGCGCGGAGGCAAGCATATCGCCTGCAGCGCCCATACTGCATTCAAAATATAAATTCATCTTTTCATCCTACATTTTATTAATCATATTTGCAAGATAGCCTGCGCCGAAGCCGTTGTCAATATTAACTACGCTTACGCCGCTTGCGCAGGAATTGAGCATTGACAGCAGCGCGGAAAGCCCGTTAAAGCTTGCGCCGTAGCCTACGCTTGTGGGAACGGCAATAACGGGGCAGTCAACCATACCGCCTACAACGCTTGCAAGCGCTCCCTCCATACCCGCAACGGCTATAACAACCCTTGCGTTTGCAAGAAGCTCGGCGTTATTCATAAGCCTGTGTATTCCGGCAACGCCTACGTCGTAAAGGCGCGTAACCCTGCTGCCGTAGTATTCCGCGGTCAGCGCCGCCTCCTCGGCAACGGGAATGTCGCTTGTTCCGCCCGTTGCAATAACTATGTTGCCGGCTTCTGCGTTTTTCGGGCGCTCTCCGGCTATGCCGATTTTTGAAAGTCCGTCATAAAACAGTTTGGCGCTTTGCGATAAATATTCAGCCGCTTCCGCCGACATTCGGGTTATAAGAACGCTTTTTGCGTCGTTTGAAAGAATGTGGGAAACTATTTTTTCTATCTGTTCCTTCGTTTTTCCTGCGCCGTAAATAACTTCGTTTGCGCCCTGGCGAACTCCGCGGTGGGTGTCAATTTTCGCAAAGCCCAAATCCTCGTAGGGCTGAAGCTTAATCCGCATTACCGCCTCGTCGGGAGAAAGCCTTCCGCCGGCAACCTCCTCAAGCATTGCCTTTAATTCTTCCTTATTCATCCGCTCTCTCCTTCAAATCAAGATAAACATTGTTGTAATATTTTTTAAGGGCAGAATAAACGCTGTCCTTTTTTTCAAACATTAAAGCAAAATCATTTTTGCCCAGCTCGATTTTTGCGTCGCCTTGAATATACCGTATCCGAAAGTTTTTGAAGCCCATAGCCCTTAATTCATTTTCGGCGTTTTCGGTAACGGTAAGTATTTCGCTTTTTATTGCCGTTTTCGAAGGGATTCTTGTTGCAAGGCAGGCATAGGACGGCTTGTTATAAACAAAAAGGGAATTATCCTTTGCAAGCTGCCTTATTTCGGCCTTTGTTAAGCCGCATTCCTTAAGCGGCGAAAGCACCTTAAGCTCCTGCAGAGCCTTGTAGCCGGGCCTGTCGCTTATATCGTCAGATGCGTTTGTTCCGTCAAGAATAACGTAAAAGCCGTCGCTCCGCGCTTTTTCGGTAATAGCTTTAAAAACCTGCTGTTTACAGAAGTAACAGCGGTTTTTCGGGTTTGCGGCTATGTTTTCAAAAGCTAAAATATCTACATTTATTACCTGCGTTTCGGCGTTTAAAAACTCTGTTATTTTTATAGCGTCGTCAAGCTCAAACCGAGGCTGAAACTGAGATTTAACAAAATAAGCCTTAACCCGTTTTGCATATTTTTTTGCAAGCATAAGAAGCACCGCGGAATCAACGCCGCCCGAAAAGGCAACGGCGACTTCGCTGTGATTGGTGAAAAACTTTTTAATTATTTCAAGCTTATCGGCAAGTGTGTTTTGTTTCATCTTCAGCCTCCGAAACAGCAGTACCCTATCATTATAGCATATGTGTAATAAAAAGTACAGCAGCGAGTTTATTATTAATCCGTTATATTATTGACATCGGTAATATAGTTGATATAATGAGCATAAGGAATATGGTAATGAATAAAAATTACCAAATAAGCTTTGTGCAGGAATACGGAATGAAGTTAAATCAGTTGAAAAAAGGAGAGTCGGCGGTTATTGAGGCTGTCGGCGGAGAAGGAGCGCTAAGGCAGCACTTCCTTGATATGGGCGTTATTCCCGGAGCGGAGATAACGCTTGTTAAATTTGCCCCGATGGGCGACCCCGTTGAATTCAGAATTCACGGATATGAGCTTACGCTTCGCCTTGCAGACGCAGAAAAAATAACGGCAAGAAAAATCAGCCCTCATCTTGAAAAGAAGGCTGAGCGTTCACGTTCGGATAAGGACCATCCGGGCCTCGGCGAGGGCGGAAGGTTTCACGATAAGGCAACCGAAAACCCCTTGCCTGAGGGTACTACGCTTACCTTTGCGCTTGCAGGAAATCAGAACTGCGGAAAAACAACGCTTTTCAACCGGCTTACCGGCTCTAATCAGCACGTCGGTAATTTTCCCGGCGTTACCGTTGACAGAAAGAGCGGCGCAATTAAGGGCAAGCCCGATACCGAGGTCGTTGACCTTCCGGGTATATATTCGCTTTCGCCATATTCAAGCGAGGAGCTTGTTTCGCGCTCATATATACTTAAGGAAAAGCCGAAGGGCATAATTAATATTGTTGACGCAACGGCGATTGAACGTAATCTTTACCTTACAATGCAGCTTATGGAGCTTGAAACGCCGATGGTGCTTGCGCTCAATATGATGGACGAAATGCGCGGCAACGGCGGCTCGGTTCGTATTAATGAAATGGAGGAGGCTCTCGGCATACCCGTTGTTGCAATTTCCGCTTCAAAAAACGAGGGTATTGAGGAGCTTGTCAGCCACGCGGTACACGTAGCAAAATACGGGGAAAAGCCGCTTCGTACCGATTTTTGCGACGCTAACGAGCAGGGCGGAGCGGTTCACCGCTGCCTTCACGGAATTATGCATCTTATTGAGGACCACGCAAGGGCGGCCGATATTCCCGTTCGCTTTGCCGCAACAAAGCTTGTAGAGGGCGACGAAAGAATAATGGCGGCTCTTAAGCTTGATGAAAACGAGGCCGAATTCGTTGAGCATATTATTGCTCAGATGGAGGAGGAACGCGGCCTTGACCGCGCTGCGGCAATAGCGGATATGCGCTTTTCGTTCATACATAAGCTTTCAGAGCAGTGCGTCGTTCAGCCAAAGGAGAGCAGGGAGCGCGCAAGAAGCAAAAAAATAGATAAAATTCTAACCGGCAGGTTTACCGCTATTCCCGCTTTTTTGATGATAATGGCGCTCGTTTTCTGGCTTACCTTCGGGGTTATAGGAAAATATCTTCAGGATTTGCTTGCAGGCGGTATTGACGGCTTGACAGCGCTGACCGACAGCCTGCTTACAAAATGGAACACAAACGAGGTTGTTCATTCGCTTATAATTGACGGTATATTCAACGGCGTAGGCAGCGTTTTAAGCTTTCTTCCTATAATAGTAACGCTGTTTTTCTTCCTTTCGCTGCTTGAGGATACGGGCTATATGGCAAGGGTTGCGTTTGTAACCGATAAACTTCTTCGTAAAATCGGGCTTTCGGGGCGAAGCATCGTGCCAATGCTAATCGGCTTCGGCTGCTCCGTTCCGGGGGTTATGAGCTGCCGTACTCTTCCGTCGGAGCGCGACAGAAAGATGACGATTATGCTAATCCCGTTTATGAGCTGTACGGCAAAGCTTCCGATTTACGCCCTGTTTTCCTCGGCGTTTTTCCCGAAGCACGCTGCGCTTGTAATGATAGGGCTGTATCTGCTCGGAATTTTAGTTGGAATACTGACGGCGCTTGTAAGTAAAAATACAACGTTCAGGGGCGAGGCGGTTCCGTTTGTTATGGAGCTTCCTAACTACCGTATGCCCAGCGCGAAGAATATTCTTCATTTAATCTGGACTAAATCAAAGGATTTCATAACCCGTGCTTTTACGGTTATCTTTCTTGCAACTATAGTAATATGGTTCTTAAGGTCTTTTAACTTCCACCTTGAAATGGTTGATAATTCAAAGGAGAGCATTCTTGCCGTAATTGCAGGCTTTATTTCTCCTCTTTTTGCGCCGCTCGGCTTTGGCGACTGGAGGATGATAACCTCGCTTATTACAGGCTTTCTTGCAAAGGAAAGCGTTGTTTCAACCCTTTCAATTCTTTTCGGAGGTACGGCAGGTCTCACCGCGGCGCTCAGCACAAGGGCGGCGGCGTCCTTCCTCGTTTTCTGCCTTCTTTACACTCCCTGCGTTGCGGCGGTTGCCTCTGTTAAGCGCGAGCTCGGACGAAAGTGGGCGGCAGGCGTTGTTCTTCTTCAGTGCGGTATTGCCTGGCTTTGCGCAGGGGCGGTATATCTTATCTTTTCCTTTATCGGATTATAATCGGAAGTGATTTCATTGACAGGCTTGTTAATTAAATACGTTAAAAAACGCCGGCCCGAAAACGAAAGGGAAGCTTTCGGCTTGCTCAGCGGCTATACGGGAATAATTTGTAATCTTCTTCTTTGCGCCGTAAAATTCACGCTCGGAGCGCTTACGGGCGCGGTTTCCGTTACGGCGGACGCGATTAATAATCTTACCGACGCAAGTGTAAATATTGTTACCATTGCAGGAACAAAGCTTTCCCTTAAGCCCGTTGATAAGGAGCACCCCTTTGGCCACGGGAGGGCGGAATATATTTCCGCGCTTGTTGTTGCCTTTTCGGTTTTCATTATGAGCTTTGAGCTTGCAAAAAGCTCCGTTTTAAAAATTATTCACCCAAAAGAGGTTACGTTCGGCGCTGCATACCTAATCATATTGATACTCGCAGTTTCGGTTAAGCTCTGGATGGCTTATTTCAACAGCAGGCTTTATAAAATTACCGCTAATCTTAACCTTAAGGCAGTTATGAAGGACAGCCTTAACGATTGCATTGCAACGGGCGCAACAATCGCCGTTATCGTTGCGGCAGGTAAATATAATATTTACCGTATTGACGGAATAATAGGGCTTGCGGTTGCCGTTGTTGTGTTCTTTTCGGGCGTGTTTATTGTTAAGGATATTTTAGGCCCTCTTCTCGGCGAGCCGCCGTCAAAGGAGCTTACAGACCGTATTGAGGAAATAATTCTTGAAAATCCTTCGGTTTTCGGCGTTCACGATTTAATTGTTCATAACTACGGCCCGGGAAGAATAATCGCTTCGGCTCACGCCGAAATGCCGTCAAAGCTTGATTTAACCGCGGCGCACGATATTATTGACCTTGCCGAGCGTAAAATTACCGAGGAGCTGAATATAAATATATGTATTCATATTGACCCCGTTGCAACCGACGACGGTGAGCTTGAAAAATACAAAACCCTGACTGAAATTATAATCAGCGAATTTAATCCCGATTTCACCTTCCACGATTTCAGGCTCGGCGAAAGGAATAATAAAAAGCTGCTTACCTTTGATTTGGTTATACCGTTTGAATACGAGGGAGAAAAGGAAAAAATAGAAAAACGGCTTAAAAGCATTTACCTTTCCAAGCTTCCCGATACGGAGCTTGATATAAACATCGAGCATTCATATACAGAATAGCGTTTCAACAGCCCTCAGTTGGGGCGTCCGTCATAAAGAAGGTTAGGTTTTGGCTTTATCCTTTTGCCCCTAACAACATAAAAAACCGTCTGAATACGCAAGTATGCAGACGGTTT
>ONCR01000110.1 GCA_900316345.1 uncultured Eubacteriales bacterium
AGCATCTGCAAGAACGGCGATTTCCTCCTTAAGCCTTGACGGAAGAACGGCAAGGCCCATAACCTCTATAAGCCCGATGTTTTCCTTTTTAATATGGTGATATTCGGGGTGAGGATGATAGAAGCCGAGCGGGCATTCCTCGGTTGTAATATTGTTGCGAAGAACAAGGTCAAGCTCAAGGCTTTCGTCTCTCATTCTTGCAATGGGCGTAATCGTGTTGTGCGGCTCTCCGTTAGTTTCGGCATAAATAAACGCCTCCTCGTCGGTATAGCCGCGCCATGCATTAAGAATTTTATCCGCAAGCTCAACAAGCCTTGCTTTGCTTTTGCCCGAAATGCGGATAACGCTCATAGGCCATTTAACTATGCCCGCGCTTATATCCTCAAAGCCCTTAAAGGTAAGCGGCGTTTCAACCTCAGCCTTTGCCATAGCGAATTCGTAGTGGCCGCCCTGAAAATGCTCGTGCGTTAAAATCGAACCGCCTACTATAGGAAGGTCTGCGTTTGAGCCTACGAAATAGTGGGGAAAAAGCTCAACGAACGAAAGCAGTTTATCAAACGCGCTTTTGTTAATAACCATCGGAATATGCTCGCTGTTAAAAACAATGCAGTGCTCGTTATAATAAACGTAAGGCGAATACTGAAGGAAGAACGCTTCGCCCGAAAGGGTAATCGGGATAATCCTGTGGTTCTGCCTTGCGGGGTGGTTAACTCTGCCCATATAGCCTTCGTTTTCCTTACAGAGCTGGCATTTCGGGTAGGAGCTCTGCTTCATTGTAAGGGCAGCGGCGATAGCCTTCGGGTCTTTTTCCGGTTTTGAAAGATTAATTGTAATATCAATATCGCCGTATTCGGTTTTTGTTATCCACTTAACGTCGTTTTTAATTCTGTATTCGCGGATATAATCGCTCTTTTTCGCAAGGGAATAGTAATATTCGGTTGCGCTTTCGGGCGATTTTTTATATTCCTCGTTAAACCTTTTTATAACCTCGCTCGGGCGCGGAGTTAATATGCCCATAAGCCTTGTATCAAAAAGGTCACGGTAAACAACGCTGTTTTCGCAAAGTCCGTTTTCTGCGGCATAATCAAGAATTGATTTAAGAATATCCTCAAGCGGCAGGTTTCCGTCAGCCTCGCAGTCCTCAAAGCTGTCAAGCGAAAGCGCCTGGCAAAGCTGATTAATGCTGAAAATCATATCCTCTTTTTCAATAAGGCCGTTATTTTTGGCATAAATTGTAAGTTCTTTTATTGCTTTGTTAATATTCATATAAAACTCTCCTATAGATTTATGTCTAATATTATAATAGAATAAAATATTATTTGCAATAATTTACAAAGAAATATTTTTATGTTATAATCAATATATTAAGAAAGGATGTTACTATGCAAATTTGTGTTTTCGGTGCTGCAAGCAAAACCATTGATGAAAAATATATAAACGCGGTTGAGGATATGGGCGAATACCTTGCTAAAAGAGGGCATAACCTGATTTTCGGTTCAGGCTGTACGGGCTGTATGGGAGCCGCGGCAAGGGGGTTTAAAAAAGGCGGCGGAAAAATCCACGGCGTTATCCCCAGGTTTTTTAAAAATGATTTAAGCGATTTTGTTAACTGGAATTGCGACGAGATGACGTATACCGAAACCATGCGCGAAAGAAAAGCGATTATGGAAAACCTTGCGGACGCGTTTGTTATAACCCCCGGCGGCGTTGGTACATATGAGGAGTTTTTTGAAATATTAACCTTAAAACAGCTCGGCCGGCACAGAAAGCCGATAGCCTTTTTTAACGTTGACGGCTATTACGATAAGCTTGAAGAGCTGCTTGAATATTCAATAGAAAAGAATTTTGTTAAGCCTGAATGCCGCGTTTTGTATAAACTTTTTACCGATGTTGATGAAATGGTAAGTTATCTTGAAAACGACGATATGAACGGTATGGGTGTACACGATTTTAAATAAGAAGGGTGATATTATGAAGGACCATTATATTATTGCTGTAGGAAGGCAGTTTGCAAGCGGCGGAAGAGAAATCGGCCGTATGCTTGCCGACAGGCTCGGTATATCATTTTATGATTCCGAAGCCCTGCGAAGCGAAGCAAAGGAGCTCGGAATTGAGGACGGCATTTTTGATTTGTTTGATGAAAAGCCAACAAGAAGCTTCCTGTTTTCCGTTGTTATGGACCCTTATGCAATAGACAGCGCCGTAAATTCGGGCAAGGTTATTGAAGCCCAGCGTAAGGTTATTCAGGCCGCGGCGGATAAAGGCCCCTGCGTAATAGTGGGCAGAAGGGCTGATAAAATACTTGACGATAACGAGGCCGAAACCGTTATAAGCGTTTTTATTGCCGCCGATATGGAGGACAGAATGACACGCGTTAAGGAACGCGAGGGAAGCGATATGAACGAAAAACAGCTTCGCCGCTATATTGAACGTAAGGATAAGGAGCGCGCTTCTTACTATAATTATTTCTTTGACGGCAAGTGGGGAAGGGCGGATAATTATACAATGTGCTTTTCAACCTCACAGGTCAGTAAGGATAAAATCTGCGACATTATTATTGATTATATTGAAAATTTATAAGGACTAACTATGAAACCACTTTCACTTAAAGAGATTATCAAAGCTGTCGGGGCGACCTGTGATATTGTAAACGATATTACCGTTATGGGCGTTTCAAGTGATACAAGAACTATCGGCAGGGGCGATTTGTTTGTTGCGCTTTCGGGCGAAAATTTTGACGGCCATAACTATGTTAAAACCGCTGAGGAAAACGGAGCCGTTGCGGCGGTTTGTTCAAAGCCCGTTGAATGCGGTATTCCCGTTCTTCTTGTTGACGACACGCTTCTTGCGCTTCACCGCCTTGCGGCGTATTACAGAACTCTTCTTAATATCAAGGTTGTTGCGGTTACGGGAAGCAACGGTAAAACAACAACAAGGGATATGACGAAGGCTGTGCTTTCATCAAAATACAGGGTTTATTCAACCGAAAAAAATTATAATAATGAAATCGGCCTGCCCAAAACCATACTTCAGATGGACGATGAATACGATATTGCCGTGCTTGAAATGGGAATGAACCACCTCGGCGAAATCAGCAGGCTTACCAATATTGCAAAGCCCGACGTCGCTATGATTTCAAATATCGGCAAGGCGCATATAGGTAACCTCGGCTCTCAGGAAAATATTCTTAAAGCCAAGCTTGAAATTCTTGAAGGTCTTAATCCCGACGGGCTTCTTATCCTGAACGGCGACGATAAGTATCTTCGCTCCGCCGAAACGGGAGCTTTTAAAAAGGCGTTTGTAGGCATTAACAGCGACGCCGAGCTTTCAGCCGAGGGTATTGAGGTTAAAGGCGAAAATACATATTATACCGCCGTTTATCGCGGCGAAAAAACTGAGGGCTCAATTCCCGTAATAGGTAATTATAACGTTCTTAATTCACTTGAAGCAATGCGCTGCGGCCTTCATTTCGGTATTACCCCGAAGGAAGCCTTTGCCGCGCTTGCAGGGTATAAAAGCGTGGGTATGCGCTGTGAAACGGAGGTTATCGGCGGCGTAACTCTTGTTAAGGATTACTATAACGCAAGCCCCGATTCCTCACGCGTTGCGCTTGAAGCGCTCGGCGATTATACCAAGGGCGGCAAAAAGGTTGCCCTTCTCGGCGAAATGCTTGAGCTCGGCGATTACAGCGCAAGGGAGCATAAGGCGCTCGGCGAAATGTGCGTTAAAAACGGCGTTGAGCTTGCGATGTTTATCGGCGACGACTGTAACGCTTTTAAAGAAGGTATGCCCGAAGGCGTTATATTTAAAAAGGACGAAAGAGAGCAGTACGCCGAAAAAATAAAAGCCCTTATAAGCGACGGAAAAATCGCTTCGGGCGACGCGGTATTAATTAAAGCCTCAAGAGGAACGAAGATGGAAGATTTTTACGAGGTTATCAAATCCGCGCTTAGTTAATTTAATCAGCTTATGCAAAAACAAAAGCAGAGTTGGCCACCCCAATTCTGCTTTTACTTATGCGAAAATGTGTAAAATGAAATATTAATAATTCTCAAAAAACGCTAAAATCTTTTTAAATTACAACACCTCAAAACGATATATACTAATGGAGGCAACTCCGAAAGAATATTCAAGAGGTGTAAATTATGATGAAAAAAACAGGAAATCTTGTTTAAAACTGTTGTGTTTCTATTCTAATTAGTACTTATATAAAAGGAGTGAACAATAATGAGAAGAATGGTTAGTTTAATATTAACTTTAATTGTTTTGTTATCAGCAATGAATATGGCTGGAACGGTGTATGCCGAAGATACTGAAACTATGATAAGCGGCGATTACAAATACAGCATTAATGATGACGGAACTATAACAATTATAAACTATTTAGGTAAGGATTTTGAAGTTAAAATTCCCGAGGAAATTGAAGGAAAAACAGTAACTACTATAGGACCGGGCGCTTTTTCTCCAAATCAACGCCAGTCACTTAACAGCTTTTCATATAAGGATTGTATAATATCTATATATATTCCGAAAACAATTGTTGAGATTCAAAGTTATGTGGACTCTTACAAATCAAATTTTTACAGGTTGCCTCTCCTTAGAAAAATTGTAGTTGCAGATGATAATGAGTATTATAGCAGTAAAAAAGGCGTTTT